>JAFPZI010000257.1 GCA_017417365.1 Synergistaceae bacterium | reverse complement strand
GCCGAATAACCTGAATAACATTGTCTTAACTCCTTAACTGTGTTCAGCGGTTAGTGTTGTTGTGGTGCCTCTGAGAACAACCCCTCTAGCTGTCGGTGTAGCTCCTGAGTGCAACCCCTAGCTGTCGGTGCCTCTGAGTGCAACCTCTAGCTGTCGGTGCCTCTGAGTGCAACCCCTAGCTGTCGGTGCCTCTGAGAACAAACCCCAAGACAACTCAACTAACCCCTACCACTAACCACCAAACACCCAAAAATTTCGGGGGCAGATAGTCCTGCTACATAATTCCGCAGGCGTGGCAGAAGTAGTACGCGCAGACCGCACCCACAAGCGGACCCACTACAGGCACCCAAGAATACTCCCAGTCAGAATCCCCCTTGCCCGGAATAGGCAGAACAAAGTGCGCAATTCTCGGTGAAAGGTCCCTCGCAGGGTTGAGAGCATAACCCGTAGGACCGCCAAGTGCCGCACCAAGTCCGTAGATTATCCCGACAACAAAGAACGTCCCAAGTCCAGGCGTGAACCCAGCACCAGCTACACCCTTCGAGAACACGCACATAATCAGCGTAACAAGGAAGAACGTAGCAATTGCCTCAGTCAGGAAGCAGCAGCAAAGATTGCGGTCCTCCCTTGACTGGTTGGGAGCAGTGCAGAACACTCCGAGCATCGCGCCCTTGTCCGAACCCTTCCAGTGATTAAGGTACGCAAGCCACACTACTACAGCTCCGCAGAACCCTCCGCACATCTGAGCAATGATTATGTTGCACGCCTCTCCCCATGAGCCGTAAGTTCCAGCAAGAGTCTTGGCCACTGTTACTACGGGGTTGAGGTCCCCCTGAGCCGAACCGAGAGCGTTGGCCGCAAATACCCCGAGACCGACCGCCCAAGCCCAGCCCCAGCAGATATGCACCCAGTTGGAACCGTTAGCCTTAGAGTCCTTGAGCACAAGGTTAGCCACGTTGCCGTCTCCGAACACCACTAGCACCAGAGTCCCGAAGAACTCGCCTAAAATTGGTCCAGGTGTAAACATGATAGTTATTCCTCCTACGAAAAATTATTGTGATACTGGACTGCTCTCATAGTAAGCTCACTATTTGCCCCTGCCCCCGAAAAAAGTAAACGGGCATAATAGTAAAGTATTTTACTATTGTGGGCAGTCTTGGAACTTGAAGAATGATGGACTCAATTTTAGTGCATTATTCGTCCATGTCATTAGAGATTTTGCTGTTGTTGAAATCCTGTGTGTATGGCTTTCACAAAAAATGTATAATAATACCCACGCATAAACTATTTCACGTTAAGGAGTGTTACACTTTGGACGGCAAGATGAAGAACATCGGCATCATCACTTCAGGAGGCGACTGCGGAGGACTCAACGCAGTAATCAGGGGTGCAGCAAGAACGGCCCTAATGCGCGGAATGAGGACCTTCACAATCCCCAACGGCTACGCAGGACTCTACAACCTCGTGAACTTTGACCGCCTCGTGGAGCTCGACGAGGAACGCACCGACCACATCACTTCCCAATTCGCCGGAAGCGACGCAGGACACAGCAGAGTCAAAATCTCCAAGATCAACGACCCCGACAAGTACGACCGAATCATGATGGGCCTTCGCAAGCACAACATTGACGGCCTCGTGATTTCCGGCGGAGACGACACAGGAAGCGTTGTTGTCGACCTCGCTGAACACGGAATCCCCTGCGTTCACGCTCCCAAAACTATGGACCTCGACCTAATGACCTACTCAGTAGGGGGCGACTCGGCCATCAACAAGATTGCAACAATCGTCGACGACCTCAAGACCACAGGCACAACCCACAATAGAATCATGGTTATCGAGGTGTTCGGACGTTACGCAGGACATACGGCCTTCAGGGGCGGGATTGCTGCGGACGCTGACTGCATACTCATTCCAGAAGTCCCAGTAGACTTCAACGCCGTATATGCCCACCTCAAGCACTACTACATAAGGCGTATCCTGAACTCCGACGTTCACGCGGGAACCTACACAATCGTTGTGGCTGAAGGCGTGAGGGGTGAGGACGGTAACCTGTTCTCTGACGGCGGCGGAGCATCGACGGACTCATTCGGGCACCCGAAACTCGCAGGGGCCGGACGCTTCGTCAAGGACACTCTGGAGAACATGATGAAGGAAGACCCCGAAATTAGGCAGTTCATGAAGACCTCAGAAATGTACGTTCCCGGGGTGTTCGAGATTCCCGAAATTCGCGAAGTCATTCCGAGCCACATCGTAAGGAGCGGGTCAACTTCGGCGTATGATGTGAACTTCGGCAAGCAGATTGGTGCTGCAGCGGTCATCCTTCTTGAGCAGGGAGTGAGCGGAGTAACTGTAGTGAAGATGTATGACGGCAAGATACGCTACATGCCGACGGCTGAGGCAATCGTTCAGAGGTTCGTGGGGCTGGAGAGCGTGGCATTCTATGAGCAGATGGATGTGTGCTTCGGGCGCTTCCGTCAGAACTACGTGCCGAAACTTGAGGAAGTTCACGGAGCGGTAGAGAGGCAGTACAGCTAGGACGTGTGAAGTAACGTTGTCCCCTTGCTGGTGAGCGGTGAGGGGATATATTTTTGCCGTGCTATAATATTTTCCACGAGGGAGTCCCGGATGAGGTACAGGGCTTCATCGGTCAACGGGAAGCCGCCCTGGGATTTGAGGTGAATACGGTTGCCGAAGAAAGGTAAGCGCAAAACCAGAAAAGAACAGCGGCGAGACGTCCTTGACCGGATTTCACATCTTGCCGCTGCCACATTCTGGATATTGAGGATTATCTTCCTGTTGTGGGATAGGTTTACCCACTAAGTGAAGGTATCTTCAAGGTTTCTAGGGGTTAGCTAGCTCCCTCACCGCTGCCCCTATTTTACCACATCACCCACGCTCCTGCCTCAGAACTTCATACATCTCCATCAACCGCCCCACCACCTCAAGCTCCCCGCAACCACGACCAAAACCATACGCCTCACTCACTGCCTCGTCATTCTCTCGGTGCGCACGGCGAAGCTCCACTGGCATCAACACCTCATCATACAGCTCCGCCAAACTCGAGTCCGCGTACTTCCCGCGTGCCTCCAGAATCCCACGCGCTGTCCGGCTGATACGCTCCCTCTGCTCATCACTCACCGACGGCCACACAAAACAGTTGTACACCAGCGAACTCGAATACCTGTACCTCATCTCAAGCCGACCAGCCACTATCCTCATCCACGACATGTGCACAAGACTCTCAAGCACCCCGAAATGATACAGAGTTGCATCTGGGATAACTTGCAGAGCATCACCGCACATCACAGACTCATCAAGAAAGCCCATAGGTATATACTTCCGCTTCTCTGAAGAGGTCTTGGGCACAACGATATAGCTGCCCTTCGGGAACGTCTCAACGTGAAACCTCGTCGGGGTCTCCGCTAATTTCTGCGTGGGCTTGCTCTTGCTGGACAATCGGTACTGCCTCACCGCCTCAACCCTCTTCCGGCACTCCGGCATCATAGCTATCTGGTGGGGCGTGCAGTTCCCCAAGTACAAGCACATTCGCGGGCAGTTATGCAGAAATTCCTGACCGTCATACCACAGGTGAAAATACTTCGCGGACTCCGGCTCCCTCTTGATGAACTCCTCGTACTGTTCGCGGGTGAAAAGGTAATTTCCGTCGTCAATGGGCTTGTTCCCAATCCTCATAGCCGGAACGCCGCACAACGGAAGCTCACGGTTGAACACGTACCAGTCGGGCGCGTCAAGAAGGTAGGCGTTGATTCTGCGGGCCTGAACAACCTTCGTGCCCCCGTCAGAGTGAACGTAGAGCCTCTTAGGCCGCGAGTCCCCGCAAGCACTGAACCCTATAATCACGCAGTTCACATGGGCCTTCTTCTCTGCCTCGCTGTCCCAGATGAACGTCTGGTGCGCAAAATCTATGCTCAGTCCGTCATCAATCAGGCGCTTCCAGAACATAGAGACCGTATCACCCTGATTAATGCTGTTCGTTGAGACGAGGGCGGCCTTAATCTTTGTGCCCTTCATGAACTCGAAAGCTTTCTTGTACCAGCAGCAAACGTAGTCAAAATCTCCGAGCTTCCCCCAGCCTGTGAAGAGTGAGGCAATGTCCTTCTTCTGTGAGTCCTCCATGATCCGTGCGCCCCTGAAGGGAGGGTTGCCCATTATGTAGCTGAGGCTGTCGGGGGGGATTAACGAGGACCAGTCGAGGCTGATTGCGTTTTTGTTCTCAATGTTCGCTGAGGTCTTGAGGGGGATGAAGTCGTCGTTGAAGTCTATCAGCTTGTGGGTCTCAAGGACCATCTGGTGTTCAGCAATCCATAGTGCGGTCTTGGCCACAGAGGCGGCTAAATTGTCGAGCTCGATACCGTAGAACTGTGAAATCTTGACCTTAATCGGCGAGAAATCCCCCTGAGCAAAATATCTCTGGCCGTGAGACAACTCCTCAATCACCCTGTTTTCAAGGCGGCGGAGTGATAGGTAGGTCTCAGTGAGGAAATTCCCGGAACCGCACGCAGGGTCTAAGAACGTGAGGGCAGCTAATTCGTCCTGAAAGTCTAGGAGGTCGTCGTAATAGGATTTGGGCTTCTTACGAGGCTTTGAGGTTTTGACGGGGGCCTTAAGGATTCTCTCAAGCTTTCTGTTGAGGTCATCGAGGAATAGGGGGTCAATGACCTTGTGAATGTTCTCAATCGTGGTGTAGTGCATGCCGCCGGTTTTGCGTGTATGGTCGTTGAGGGTTGACT
>JAFPZI010000256.1 GCA_017417365.1 Synergistaceae bacterium | reverse complement strand
ATTGTCTCCGTCAAGATTGCTAGTCTCTCCTGCTCCGAACTCGGCCAAGCCGCACGGATCACCGGCACTCTGTCATCTATGAGGCACTCGAAACCTTCACGACCCTCAAGGCCAAGAACTAACGCCTGCATCAACGCAGACACAGCCGCGCAGACTATATCCCTGCCCTTGCTGGAGAAGCCTGAATGCCCCCTGCTCTCAATCCCGGTTAGTGTTTTGCCGCAGTAATACAGCTTTACCGTCGTCAACTAGGCTTCAATGTTCCTGATTACTACTTCGGTGAAGTACTGCCTGTGTCCGCGCTTCTTGCGGTAATTCTTCTTGCTCTTGTACTTGAAGACTATCACCTTGTCTGCACGGGCCTGCTTGACTATCTCGGCCGTAACCCTCGCTCCAGTGATGTATGGGTCCCCGAAGCGCGCCTCTGTTCCCTCTCCGCCGACAGCTATAACCTTGTCGAAGATTATTTCTGTGCTGGTCTCACCGGTGAGGCGTTCAACCCTGAACTTGTCGCCGACTTCTGCGCGGTACTGTTTTCCGCCAGTCTCGATTACTGCATACATAGTATAAATATTTCCTCCTTACGCTGAACGAGGCCCACAAAGTGATTAATGCCCAGTTCATGCGAGAATGTTGCGATGCTGGAATTATAGCATATGCGATAATATTTCTGTGTCGCGTATTATGTTCTGGTCGTGAATGTCGAAATCGCTCATGTTCCTGAGCCCGGGACCGTCAGCAAGCCCTCTGTTTCTCTTGGCTGTAAATTCTTCTCTGGATTTGGTGAAGTAATGATTGATGCGTATCTTGTCAAAGTTTACGCTCTGTGAATGAGTGCCGTTTACAATTCTTCCGTTTTCGTCGAGATTGTCGAAGCCCCTGAAGTACAGCGGGAAGTGGTCGCTGATGAATGCCAGAACTCTGACGGGGTCGCATATGGTCTTGATGTGGTGATTGGCCTCAAAATCTTTCTGTGCGCACATTGTGTAGTTCTCGAGGACTCCGCCTTCGGGTTTCGTGATGTGTCCGCCTGAACCGAATACACACCAATTCACAGCGATACCTCCGGCGTTTGGGTGCTGCCTCATGAAGTCATCCAGGAATATGCATAAATCCCATGTACCTGAACTTATGCCCGTAGTCGTGAAGAGCCTTGTTGTAGGCATCAAGCTGGCGGGCCCTGCCGTTGATTATGCTGTACGTTACTAGGCCGGAGTCAGCAAAGGGCTTCAGGACTTCGCGGAAATTGTCCGTGCTCTCGTTGTCATAGATGATGAAGTGAGAGACTCCCTGCCTGCGGTGAAAGTTGATCCATTCCTCAATGTACGGAGCTTCATTCTTGGCAATGAGCACAAGTGCAAGACCCTCACGCCCAGTTATGTTCCTGAAGCGAAAATATTTTAGAGCAGTGAACGGCGTAACAAGAAGTTTCAGACAGCTCCGAATGAACTTGTTCTGAGTCCATCCTCTGCAGTTGTAGACAAGCGGACTCCTCTCAGACGAATACTTCACTATCCTGCGTGTTTGTCTGGCGAAAGAGCAAAGAATATTCCGCAGCATTAATTCATTCCTCCTCAATAAAAACAAGACAGACTGCACAAATTCTGCACAGCCTGCCCGAAATTTCCCGATGTGAGAACCTTACGCCCTCTCTATCGACTTCACACTATAGCCCGCTTCCTCGATTACGTCCTTGATGTCAGCGTCGGCTACGTCCCTCGACGTGGTGAACACCGCCGTACCTGCCTCGAGGCTCACAGAAATATCTTCCGTACCCTTGAGGTTGTCCAGAGCTTCCGTAACATGAGCAACGCACTTCTCGCAGCCCATTCCCTCAACGTGTACTGTTACCTTCATGATTTCCACTCCTTACTTGTCCAGTGATACATTGCTGCTCTTGGCCGCTGGTGAATATACCCTTATCCAGTAGATTGCGAAGAACAACACGGCCACTCCGATTCCGATTCCGTAAGCTAGATTTCTCTCAAGCATCAGGTAGCACTCAGGAGCAATGCAGAAGTACGTAACGCTGACTGCACTCATGAACGCCGCAGGAATTGCCGCCATGAAGCCCTTACCGGCTCCTACGTTCCTGCAAAGATACACAGCTCCAGCCCACAGAGCAATCATAGCAAGAGTCTGGTTCGACCACGAGAAGTAACGCCATACGATTCCGTAGTCCAGGAAGGATATTGCGTAACCAGCCGCCAGCAGCGGAAGAGCCAGAGCGAGTCTGGGTGCGAACCCCTTCTGGGGAATGTGGAACCAGTCAGCGAGGGTAAGTCTTGCGCTCCTGAACGCGGTATCACCTGAAGTTATCGGGCAAGCAACGACTCCCAGTAACGCGAGAATACTCCCTATTGGCCCAAGAAGTCCGACCGAGATCTGGTAGACGCTCGTGGAGTTCCCTCCGCCAACCGCCAAGAGTCCCGCTGTCGAGAACCCGCCGTCAGTCGTATTGTAGAACGCAATACCTGCCGAAGCCCAAATCAACGCGATAATTCCCTCAGCGACCATCGCTCCGTAGAACACGAATCTTCCCTGACGCTCTGACGTTAAGCAACGGGCCATCAACGGCGACT
>JAFPZI010000255.1 GCA_017417365.1 Synergistaceae bacterium | reverse complement strand
TATCTTGAGCTTATCTCTGGAGAGATCCCGCGCGGAAAGTCTTGGAGTTCCAAGAGCTACTCAGCAAGGTAATCAATCATGCCGGAAGACAGCCTAAATTTTGACGTGAGGGAATTAGCCGCTGCCACAGGAAAACGCGAAGAGTCTCCCGCGCCCGCAGAAGATACCCCCAAGAGGCAGGAGGCGGAATTTCTCGCACTGAAGTCTACGTTCACACCCTCAAGAGGGGACATGGGCGGAGGTTATTGCGTAATCTTTGAGGGCAGGACGGGTAAGACAGTGTTTCAGGTGTTCTGGCTGGCAAGGCCCTATGCTGAGGGTGTGCTAGTGGAGTCTACGCAGACGTGGCGGAAATTCGTCAAGGAGCTTCCGAAGATGGGTCCTCTCGACAAGGATTGGGGAGCGAAACTTCAGGAACAGCTCAAGGAAATTCTGAAGACTGACGAGAAGAAGAAGCTCTACGAGAACTCAACTAGGCCGAAGTTACGCCAGCTCGAGAGCATGGTACGGCGGAGCTTTGAGGGGATTTCGCAGTGTGTGTTCAGTGCGACGACGGACGTAGAGGAGGTAGGACGTTTGGAGCTTGAACGAGCGAAGATAATCAAGCCCCTTCCGCCGACACAGGAGGAACTTGACAGGCAGAAGCAGGAGAAGTACGAACGCGAGCGGGCCGAAGCTGAGGAGAAGGCCAAAGAGGACGCGAAGAAGGACGGCAATTTTGAGGGTACGATAATCATGTGTACACCTCTTGTTGACCCGGTGAAGGGCAAGGCCTCATCCGAGATTGTGCCGGGGGACATTATAGGCGTGAAGATTGAGGGTGAGGGCACGAGCGCGATCGTCAAGAAGTACATGGAGGAGAACAACATAGAGCCTCTGTTCCCGGTTGACGAGATAAAGGAGACAGCGGGGAAGAAATTCTTCTACGTCAAGATAAGCGACGAGATACGCGGTGCAATCACAATCACTAAGGACATAAAGATCAGGGTCAAGGAGCCTATACAGCCGGAACAGCCGAAGAAGGGACTCTCATTTATGGGAGATATGTTCTTCTTCGGGCTGCTGGGAGTGGCACTGATTGCGTTATTGTTCGTGATAAGATACTTCTTCCTGTAGCCGAAATTATTTGCTTGGGGCTGAAATAGTACGTTGGCCCCAAGTAATTTTTGTCAGCTCACTTCACAGCACTCACTGCAAAATATCTTCATGCCCTTATTCAGAAATGCGAATGTCTTGCTGTTAAGTTGTTGTGAGGCACTCTCCGCAATGTGGGGTGAGGCCAGAGTCTGAGAGTTCGTGTTGTGCCCACTGAGCCGCCGCCGTCAACATCGGCAGTGCTCCCCTCCCCTTGTCCGTCAATGAGTACTCCACATGCGGAGGAATCTCGTTGTACTGAGTCCTGCTGACCATCCCGGCTGCCTCTAACTCCTTGAGCGACTGTGAGAGCATCATATTCGTAATATCCCCCAATCTCCTCTTGATTACGCTGTAACGTTTGGGCTTCTGGTCCGCGAGAATGCATATTATTGGCATCTTCCACTTGCCCCCGAAAATCTCAGTCAAGTACCTCAATGGGCATACACTATCCATTGTCTTATCCACTCCTGAACAGATATATTTTGCGTACTATGTATTATAAATCTGCGTTCTTGCGTTTTGCGTATCGTGTCCTAAAATTTATACCATCCATCTACCAATAGAGGAGTGATTATTCATGAAGGAAGTTTTGGAGTTCCTGAGCAAGGCAGGAGTATTCTTCCTCGCGACGGCCGACGGAGACCAGCCCCGCGTCAGGCCTCTGGGATTCGTCATGGACTGCGGAGGAAAGTTAGCCTTCTGCACCGGCAACAATAAGCCCATGTGCAAACAGTTAGCCGCGAATCCCAAAGTCGAAATTTCTGCGGTCGACGACAAGTGCAACACCCTTAGAATCACTGGCACTGTGAAATTCGCAACGACACCCGAGACCCAGAAGAAAGCACTTGAGGTAATGCCCTCGCTGTCAAAAATCTATTCAGTAGGCGACGGCAAGTTTGAGATATTCTATCTTGATGAGGGCAAAGCAGTTTGTTCCACGATGAGCGGAGAGAGCAAAGAGCTTCCGCTGTAAACCTGAGGAGGTAAAACTATGGAGATCAAAGTCGTAAAACTATTTGAGGGCGGCTCATTCAACGAAGAATTTTTGTTCGGCGGAGAGAATAAGGCTGACGGCCGCAAAGACGTAATGTATCCCGGGAGCCTTCAGAACTTCCTGATTGACACCGGCAGTGAAGTTATTCTGGTCGATACGGGATTTCCTGCGGGTTCAGAGTTCAAGGGCTACACGAAGATTCTCGACTACGTCCCGGCACTTGAGGCACTCGGCTACAAACCCGAGCAGGTCAGCAAAATCCTCGTAACCCACAAGCACGGAGACCATTCCGGCTCAATAGGCTGCTTCCCCAACGCGAAAATCTACATCGGCCCCGAAGATGCGGACGCAATGAAGCTCACGGGCGAAAACATCATCCGCGCGACTTACCCCGACGGACCCTACCACAATTTCCCGGAAAGCCAGAAGATAGCCGACGGAGTTTACTTCATCAAGGCACGAGGCCACACTAAGGGCAACAGCATAGTAATCGCCGAGAAGGACGGAGTGTACTACATGATGCATGGAGACGTTACGTACGTTGACGCGGCCCTCCACGCAAACAAGCTCTCTATTGTGTTCGAGGACCTTCCGGCAGCACGTGAGACCCTCGACCGTGTCCGCGAGTTCGTCAGGAACAACCCCACTATCTACCTGTCAACCCATACCCCCGAAGGCGTGAGCAACCTTGAGGGCAAAGTGATAATGAAGCTGGACTAATGGAACTCGAGAAGGTTTTAGCGAAGAGGGTATCAACCCGCAGGTACACTGCCAAGCTCCCAAGTGATGAGGCAATCCAGAAGATTATTGATGCTGCTCTGTTGTCGCCGATAGTGAGGTGGCACAAGCTGCATTTGTCCGTAGTAACCAGCCCTGAAGTTATGGCACTCGCTGATGAGGCAGCTGCGGAGATTTTTGCCGCCCCCGACGCTCCGGTGAAGATGCCGCGCCCATACATGTACGGAGCTCCGGTGTGGATAATTCTTTCTGGCAAGAGGTACAGCCCCGACGAGAACCCACAGGCCGACCGAATGAACGATAATTTATTCTGGAACGTCGGATCAATCATTGAGAACATGGAGCTTCAGGCAACGGCACTCGGGCTGGCCAGCTGCGGAATTAACACAACGGTTGTGGCAATGCGCAACAAGCCCAACGTTCGGAAGGCCGCAGGGATTCCTGAAGGGTACGATGCTCTAGCGTCGGTGATTGTCGGGTACTCTGATGTTGAGGCTCCAGAGCGCAGGGTGAAACCGGAACTTATCCCGGTGTCCTACGTTAAGTGAGGCAGCTCAATGGACTTCAGGAGCAAACAATTGGCCAAGTTGAGGAGGTCATAGACAGACGATGAGCGTCAACAAGTTACACCTAATCTACTTCAGCCCGAGCGGGTCAACGGAAAAAGTCGTGCGAAAAATCGCTTCAGCAATTCCCGCCCTCCCAGTGGAGACTCACAACCTCCTGACCCCAGCGAGCAGGAAAAATCGTTACGACTTCGGCCCGAATGACCTCGTAATCATGGGGAGCATGACGGCCGGAAAACTCTTCACGCTCTCAGACGAACTATTTGCCTGCCTTCACGGGGACAACACACCCTTCATAGGCGTAATAACATACGGAAACACTTATTACGGTATTGCCCTCAAGGAAATGCTCAAACGGGCACAAGGACAGGGCTTCTGTGTTGCGGCATTGGGAGCGTTCGTGTCCCGGCACTCAATGGACACATCGATAGCTGAGGGACGGCCGGACTCCCGCGATGAGGCAATAATGACGGATTTCGGGCACAAGGCTTGGGAGAAGGTGCAGAGCGGAGACTATGAGCTTCACACTCAGCCGCCGACCAGCTGGACGGATTGGGAGTTGGGAAGGCAGGTAGTAGCTTACCGTGAGGAGCACCCCGACGAACCTTACGCACTGCCGAAGGACTGCAAGGCTAAGGCAATTTCCGACGATTGCATCAAGTGCGGGACCTGCGTGAGGAACTGCCCAGTTGACGCTATAGACATCGAGCACAAGACTTTTGACCTCGATAAATGTATAGGCTGCTGGGGGTGCATTAACAGGTGCCCCAAACACGCAATAACATCAACCAGCAAGCAAGTAGCTGATATAATGAAGTCAATCGGCACGGCAGCAACAGCCAGATTAGAGCCGGATATATTTATGTAGGAGGTAGTAATTTTGTCAGACAAGGCAAAGATTTTAGCAGGACTTCAGGTAATCGTAACGGACTTGGCACAGCAGGCGGACGGCCACGAGATTCAGTCGAGGATATTCGCGGCACAGGGCTTCACCAAACTCGAGGCCAAGTACAAGGAACACGCAGAGGAAGAACGCGGCTACGTGGACAAGTGCATAGACCGCATTCTTGACTTGGGCGGAGAGGTCAAACTTGAGGCCAAGAAGGAAGCTCCCGTGTTCACCGACCCGATGGAGTTCGTGAAGTATGACTTGCAGGTCTCGAAGGACGGTCTCGCGTGGCTCGGGGGACTCGTTGAGGAGGCAAGAGGCGACTACACAACGTACGACATCCTGAAGGAATATTATCAGGACGAGGAGGAGGACATGTATTGGGGTGAGCAGCAGATAGAGCTGTGCGGGAAGATTGGCGCGCTAAACTGGTACAACACCCTTCTTTAAGGAGGGTTACTTGGCCGGAGGAACTTGCACTAACTACGGGTGCAACGCAAAAATCCTCCTGGACTCACCGTTCGGACTGATTGACGGCCTGGAACGCTACAAAGGGTTATGCGTGGATTCAGTGCCCTCCGTCAGCTGGAAGCCGTTAATGGACTACAAGAGAGCCACGCTCAAGCCCTAGCGGAAGGCAGATTAGTCGACGCACACACCGTCAGCGCAGGGGACAAGAAGATTACTGCTGAATATATCGTGATAGGCACCGGCGAGCGCGCAAAACGTCAGAACGTCCCGGGCAAAGAGTACATTCACGACAGCACGGACTTCCTGAGCGTTGACGAGTTCCCGAAGAGGCTGGTGGCCGGAGACTCCTTCAAAGTCGCTCTGAAGGGCGGAGGTGTGATTGAGTGCGACTACATTCTTGAGGCTACAGGCAGGCAGGCCAACGCTGACAACTTGAGCCTTGAGGACGTTGGCGTGGTGTTCTCTGAGAAGGGCATAAAGGTTAATGAGTACCTGCAGAGCTCAGTGCCGAACATTTACGCCAGCGGGGACGTTATCGACAAGAGGATTCCCAGACTCACGCCGACTGCCAGCTTCGAGTCCAACTACATAGCTGAACACATACTCGGCAAGAAGGACCCGATAAGTTACCCGGCAATCCCGAATCTTGTGTTCACCCTGCCGAGAATCGCTCAGGTTGGGGGGTCCCTTGATGCTGCGGAGAAGGAGCCGGAGAAGTTCCGCATTGAGGTTGTGCCCTACGGAAAGGGTATGCTGTTCGACAGCTCCAACGAGGAGGACAACGAATTTACGTTCATCTTTGACGGGGATAATTACTTAGCCGGGGCGGCGTTCTACGGGAGCGAGGCGGCCTCTCTGGTGAATTTCGTAACGCTGGCAATCAACACGAAGGTTACCGGCTCTGAACTTGACCACATGATTTTTGCGTTCCCGGCACAGACCTACGGACTTTCTGCTGTGCTCGCACCGATGATGATGAAGTAATGCACTCCTTAAAGCCGGGAGCCTCACGTTCACGAAAGCCCCCGGTTTTATTTTGCGCATAACGTCCAATCACACTCGCACTCACGACACAATCCCCGCCCCCTCAGCCACTCACCGCCGGGATGACTCCCAAGCCCAATCATTGCGGCAGTCTGGAGGTGCAGACACTTCACCGTGATTCCAGTCCCATACCTCATGCCGCCGATTCCAGAACCCATTACGCCCCTGTACTTGTTTGCGCAGAATCTCCCCATGAAGAGTCTCGTGTGCCTGTCCATGAGCCTTAATCTCACCCTCTGGTGAAGCCGGTTGTAGTCCCGCCAATCGTGAAGCATTCCCCGAGAAGTCATGAACTCCTCAAGCTCCCGGACTCCCCCCTGAGACTCGAGCGTTCCAGCCCTCCTCACAAGATACGGACACACAAGCCAAAACGTCGTCGGGAACGGCCTCATCTTCCGCGAGAACGGACGGCACACCAGCACCTGAACCCGCCCGAACCTGCACCGGACACAGCCGGAAATTATCGACGGGTCAAAACGCTGCTTGTTGTCCGAAAACCTAGCCTCTAGTTCACGAATCTCACTACGAAAAACGGGAGATGCTTTCACACATCCCCCGTGAAGTCTGCTCTTGTTCACTGCCCTAATAGTCCCGGCTGTTCTGTCTGCGCCTCGTGGGTTTGCCGGACCTCGCGGAATTTCGGGTGTTCAGGTCGGTAATCTTGGCCTCGCTGGTCTTCAGGAATGAGGCCATCTTCTTCTCGAAACTGTCTGCCTCCTCCGGGTTCTCCTCACGATAGGCCTCCTGCATTGCCCGGAAGTCCCGGACCTGCCTGAACTCACGCTCGGGACGTTCTGGTCTGTCCATGTGTTCACGCTGTGATCTGGGTGCCCCTCCCGATGGCCTAGCCTCACGGGTGAACGCCTGAACCGGCCGCCTCTCCCTGTCTGGCCTCGCTGGTCTGGGCGGTCTCTGCGGAGGCTCCTGCGTCTGCTTCAGGGAGAGGTCAACGCGCCCCCTCTCGTCAATCCTGATAACTTTGGCCTGAATCTTGTCCTGAATGTTCAAGATGTCGGCAATATTCTTCACGAAGCTGTAGGAAAGCTCGGAAATGTGTATCATTCCTTTGCGGCCTGTCTTCGTTATTCTCACAAAAGCCCCGTACGGCATGATTTGCTCTACGGTGCAGTCCACAATTTCTCCTACGCTTAACTCGGCTGGAAGGTTAGTATTAGCCTCGCCCATGTGAAAATTTACTCCTTGATTGTGAAAAATTTATACCCAACGCCATTCAGGTTTTTCTCCAAGCCCGAGCCGTCTAATCAGGAAAACACTTCTGGCTTTGTACTGGCGGCTTCCCGGATTGTACCAGACTAAGAGAGTCCCTCTGCGTTTGTCCAGAGCTAATTTTATCACGGCACTATCAACAATAGGTGAATAGTACGCGAGAATAACTTCATTCTTTGAGACTGCGGGCTTGTCCTTGAGGAATTTCAGCTTGTTCTCGAGTTCGACCGGGAGGCTCTGAATCTTCTTGAGGCCGCTCCACACGTTAATCTTTCTGCGCTTGGGGAGGCCGTGAACTTTTACGTCATGCTTTGTGTAACGTTTGGGACGGAAGCCGTTTGTCCTGACGGTCTTATCCTTTAGCTTGAAGCCGTTGACCCTGCATTTGCGTTTTGCGCCAAGCTCGATGGTCCTGACGCTGACGGTGAACTCCGGCCTTACTGTGTGGGTCTCCACTGAGCGTCTGACCGTGTGGACCGGTACAAGTTCGGTGATGAATGCCTCGTCTAATGTGTGGACTTGGACGTGTCCCGTGAGTTTTCGTGCGAGAAATTCCCGCGCTGAGGTGAACATTATTCGGCCCCGCTGGCAAGTGCTGACATGAGACGCTGAATCCTTCCGAAGGGTTCAAGCAGCGACATAGTTTCCGCGTTCTTGGTGAGAAGTGAGGCAGTCTGCTGAATCTCGTCGGTTCTCGTGCCTTCGGGAAATTCCGCCATCAAGGGTGCTCCGTTCCTGTCGGCCTGAATCAGGAACACTCCGGGGTCAGCAGTATTCTCGATAGTTCCTGCAGCGTCAAGGGGGACATGCGGGGACTCGTCGAGCAAAACGGTCTTGACTTTGGAGAGGGTGCGCAGGGGTGAGAGTATTTCGCTGTCATTGCAGATCCAGAGGCTTGGGGCTTCAACGGCTTCTAGGATGCTCTCAAGAATGATTTCTTCCTTGAAGTATGTGTTCCATGAGTCCCCGTATAGTATCCGTTCGAGCTTCTTTGGGCGTATTAGGTCTGTGTAACGGAAATCTACGGGTATTCCTCTAGCGTCAGTGATTAACGCAATGCCTCTGAGCTGTCCGCCTTCTCCCTCAATGACCATGTAGCCGAGTGAATTATTCTGTGAGGCCATGAATTTTTCTCCTTAGTGAAAGATTTTGGTGTAAGCAATTATAACTTATGAGGGGACACTTTCCGGGCATCCCCCCATTTGCAGAAATCAGCGCAGGAAGTCCAGAAGGCTCGGCTGAATAAGTCTGGAGATTACGGACAAATTAGCTTGGTACATGTAGTCGGCAATCATGAGCTGAGAAATTGCTTCGGCAGGGTCAACCTTCACTAAGTCGTCATAGGTCTCGGTCATGATTGAATTTTCCGTAGTGAGGCGTTCATTGTTGTAGTTGTAGCGTGCCTGAAGAGCCCCGTTTTCGCTCATGACAGAAAGAAGGTTGCTGATGAAGTCGTCAATCTTGGGCAGCATCTTGTCGGTGAGGTCGTCGCGGTTGCCGGACTCAATCGCAGAAATTACGTCGTTGATTATCCCGAACCCGTTCTGGCGCATAGTGTTGGCTCCGCTGCGGATTGTAGCGTTCTGGCTGTGGAGGCCGTAAGCGTAGAACGAGTCCGAGTCGATTCCCCGCGTTGTTGAGGCTCCATCAAGGTTATAGCCGCCCCTGTAGTATGAGCGTGCTGACTCCTCATCGCCCAAGAAGGTATCCGTAATGCTTTCACCGTCGGAATCTGTGAACTTGACCTCGACCGAATAGCCCCGTGCCGACCAAATCATTAATTCATTGTCCTTGTTGACCTCAGCGAGAACGTCATAGTCCTGCATTCTTGAGCAGATGAATTTTGCGATGTCGTCGGCATGAATCTGTGTGTTGTCGGTAACCTCGCGAATCTCCGTCAGGTCTATCGTGTGTTCATAGCCCGCAACGGTCAGAGTGAGTCCCGCCGCAGGGTACACCTGATTATCCATATCCCAAACGTAGCCCATTATTCCGCTGTCGTCGGACTCGTCGCCGTCGGGGTTGAGCCTTGTCTGGACTCCCGTGCTGAGGCCTAAAGCGTCCTGCGCAATGTGGCCCTTAACGTCGAGGACGCTCACAGCCGAACCATCAACAGCCGACAGCGAGATTAACGGGTAATCCCCAGAGTTGCGCGCAGCTTGGCCCATGTGCTGGTCATAGTAATTCACGTAGAGCCAATCTCCCGCCTGAACTCGTAACCTGTCCATAACGTCCTTCACAGTGTCCGACGAGCTTACGTCAATTTCCACCTCATGACCCAGACTCGCGAATCGTATTGTGCCTCGTATTGTTCCGTCTGGTTCACGGCTGCCTGTTGCTCCGGCCTCGTCATAGGCCTCCTGAAACGTCATGCTGTCCTTTATCGGCACTTCAGTATACGCCAAGTTGGACGTTACCCCGCCGTGAATGCCCAATTGTGCAGCAATCCCCCCTGAATAATCGCTCCACACAGGGTCAGTGAAGGGCATATCAACCACAGTGAACGCCTCGCCCGACAAAAAGTATATCGCTGAAGAGTTGTCGAGTTCTTCGCCGTTCTCGTCTACGTGGACGGTAAGACCCATAATGTCATGGCCTTCCTGCTCGTTCACGCCGTCTACGATTTCCCTCATGACTTTATTGTGGTCAACGAATCCCGTCTCAGGGTCAATCACGTATGCCCTCTTGATGTTCACGTCGTAATACATTCCGCAGTTCATCTGAACCCTGACCTGAATCTCAACGTTGTCGTCAACGCACGGAGCTGACGGGAAATTCACGCACCGAGTCCCCGTCCCGGGTGTGTCGTCTGTGTATGCGTCGGTCCTCAGAGCCGTAGACAACCCGAGCTGGTCGGCGTAATTGTATTCGTTCATGTCGAGGAATAATACCTGCTCGCCGTTGTACCCGCGAATAACCAGACGCTGTGTCTTCTCCTCGCCGTCTTGGGTGTAAGGCTCAATGTTCCCGTCGTCGTCCTTAGTGCCGTAAATGTCCGCCTTGTCGTCCTCAAGAGTAACTTCAAGCCACCCTGCACCGGCATTCCTGATTCTGTCAGCCAGCTCCTCAAGCGAATATTCCCCAGAGTTCAGCTTAATATCCGTGCTGCGTCCTCCGCTCATCACCCGCCAATGAAGCTGTGTACCCTCCGCAACTTCAAGCTCCTCACCTGTGGCAAATTCCCGGCTCTTCATTGCCGTCTCCATGCCGAGATAGTCGAATATATCTATGTGGCTGTGGTCGAGATTCCTCCGCTCAGATAACGCCTTGATTGTAGTCTGGCCGTCCTCGAACGCGAATAGCTCAAGAGCAGAACCCTCACCCGAAATCATCAGCGAGGGGTAATTCAGTTCTTCCGCAGCGTCATTGTTGGCGAGCCTGTCCTCAGGAAGTGCACCAGTCCTCTGGGCCGTAACTATGAGCCTCGTACCGTCGCCGGATACACGCGAATACACGCCCTCGATTGAGTTGATCCGTGAGGCAAGGTCAGAAAGTGTGTCGCCCCCGTTGATGAAGATTTTTGCTGTGGAGTCGGAATCGTCTGCGGTCGTTATGGTCAGTGATGCCTTAGTGCTAGTGAGGCCGTCGGAAGTCCCGAAAATCTCGCTCATTCCCTCACCAGATACCGAGATTTCTCCGGCGTCCGACTGAAGGATTAGGCGGCCCTTGAGGTGCCCAGTCGAGAAAGAAGCGAAGGGTGTACCGTCCTCAGTGCCAGAGAACTTGGAGTTAAGCTCAGTGATTAAGTCCGTCGACGAGGCTATCTCCGTGAGGTCTATAGTCTCCGACTTGCCCCCAACGGAAATTGTGAGGCTCCCGGAAGAATCACTGCCCTTCCAGCTGAGAATATTTGCACTCCCCATGAGGCCGTTAGTCTTCAGCTCGTCATCGTCGTTATTGTCCCGCCAGCTGGTGTCTCCTGCCTCAAATTCATTGCTGGTGATTTGGGCGGGCATCGGCATATAGTCAGTGTCGGGCCAGCCGGTTATCCCTATCTTCTCGCCGGTGTTGGACTTCATTATCATCTGCTGAGTTCCGCTCTCGTAATCCTTCTCAACAGTAACCTTCACGAGCATATCCGCGCCCTGTTCCTCAAGAGAACGATTCACGATTTCGGCCAAGTCATCGAGGCTGAGTCCCGTGCTCTCGTTTGGGTCCCTGTACCTGTTGTAGTCGGTGGTGTTGGTCTCGCCTGTGCCGGTATTGTTGTCGTAGTCCTGCCAGTCTTCAGGGATGAACACTGAGAGAGTCCTGTTGCCGACGGTGATTTGTACCTTCTCTTCACGGCCCTGCCAAGTCCAGTCAATCGGGACATTGTGCGAACAGATAAAGTATGAGTCCTCGTTGGTCGGAACAATATCGCTGCCGGCAAACGAAGCATCACCGAGAAGGCTCTCACTTATTGCGTACTTTATGCGCTCGTCCGTTCCCTGATAGACTATGCTCCCGTCGGACTGCTCAACGAACGGAGGAGTAGACGTGTCCGTGCCCCCGAAAATATATTGTCCCGCAACTCTGGCGTTTAGGTTGTCGAGCATGATTTTCTTGTTGGCCTCAATCTGTGCGGTAATGTCCTTGAGCTGGCTCGAGTCCAGTGAACCGTCTCCGGCCTGAATTATCAGTGAACGGATAGCTTGAGCCGCGTCAAGTACGTTGTTCATTGCACCGTCAGCATATCTCAGCATGGTTATTGCGTTCGTTGTGTTCTGCTGGTATTTGTCGTTGGCGTTCAGGGTTGACTGCACTTGCAGAGAGCGGGCAATAGCAGAAGGATTCTCGGCAAGGGTAGTGTACTTGTTGCCTGAAGCTATCTGCCTCTGGAGGTCCTGAATATTTCTCTGGCTCTGCATGAGAGAGTCCATAAGGCTTCCGTACATAGTTGCTGTGGTTAACCGGCTGTTCATCGTAAAATTCTCCTTATCCTTATACAAAAAAGCCCCCCGCGTCCTATGGGAGGCAATGAATTAATTTCTGCGGGTCATGTATGGATTATCGGCCCACGAGACCGAAGCCGTTAATTATCTTGTCAAGCATCTCGTCATAAGTCGTAATGTATCGAGACATTGCCCCGAATGCCCTATTAAGAATCACCATGCTCATTAATTCCTCGTCGAGATTAACGCCGCTGACTGCCTGACGCTGTGAATTAATCTGTTCGCTGACTGTGGACTCCGTTGTGTACATGAGCTGTGCACTAGCTGCCCTCGTGCCAATCTGTGAGAGCATCGCATCATAGACCCCTCCGACGGTCATCGTACCGCCCTGAAGGATCCTGTCGAAGTTCAGAGCGACCATACGAGAAGCGTTAGTGCCGTCCCCGCTGCCGCCTGAAGTGCCGGTTAGTGCTTTGCCTTCGTCGTTCTTCCTGCCCATAGCCGCACCGATTAGCGAAGGGTCAGCACTGATTTCGTCGGTAACAGTGAGATTCTTTGCCGCGCCCGCCTTAGTGCCGAGAGGGTTGAAGAATGCTTTTCCCGTCGTGTTAATGTCGCTGGAGATTCCGTAGCCCGAATACTGGTAAGCGTTGAGGTTCTTAGCGAGACCATAGGCCATATCGTCAAGGCTCTCCTTGAGTTCGGGAATTAGTCCGTCGCGGATCTCCTCGAGGGCCTTAATCGTTCCGTCAGTGATGTGGTGGCGGACGGTGATTGTTGTTGACCCTGCGGCCTTGAGGTTGAGACGCATTCCGGGGCTGACTTCGGAGAGTTCCGTTGCGCTGTAACGTTCACGGGAGTCGCCGGTTAGTGCCGGGATTCGCCTAGCCTTGCTGAACATGTTATCTGCGGACAAGTAGCGTACGTTGTTGAGGGTGAAAGCAGCGTCCTTAGCTAGACCGAAATCGGGAATGTAGGCTATCTCCCTGTAGCTGTAGATAACCTCGTCGTTGTCGTCGCGCATGTCGGTAGCTATCTGCTGGTTAGCCGTGAGACCGAGCCGCCGTAAAACCTGCATGTTGCCGTCCTCACTGCCCATGAGCGTTATTCTCTGGGCTTCCCCGGCAACGTCAGCGGAAATCTCCAGATACCCCTTGTCGACCGAAGCGTGTACCCATTGTTCAGGCTGAGTGAGGCCAAATTCTGCTTGGTACTTCTCGTTAATCTTGTTGCGTATGGTTATGAGGCTGTCTGTGTTCTCAACGTCAATCGTGATTACGGGGTTCTTGTTGACGATCCCGAGCTTTTCGGCCAAGTTCCCCTCAACGTCGGCGATTGAGAGGAGGTAATTATCCTTTGACTCGAGCGAGAACTGTGTAACTGTTCCAGATGAAGATTTTCCGGCCGTTACGGTCATTCCGACGAGGGCGGGATTATCAGAGCTTGAGGCATTCACGAAAGTTGAGGCTATGAAGTCGGTTAGGTCCTTGACAGTCAAAACGTATTCGCCTGTGTCTGAGTTGAAGCTGTCGACAATTTTGCTCTCAGTGCTAAGGTCAGAGTTAAGCACCCATTTGCTAAGTGAGTTGTTCCAAGTTACGGAGAAGTCCACCTGATCACCAGAGACCCCGACCCTGAACGTGTACTTGTCTCCGGCCTCGCCAGCGGGGAGAATTTCGCCCTCGTTGAGGTTCTGTGAGGGATTGGACTTGAAGACCGTTGACGTTACTCGTGTACCCTGTGTGCCTACTTGAATCCTGAAGGAGCCGGAAATGTTCAGAGGGTCCTCAAGGTTTGCGGGGGTTGTGCGCATGTCTACGCTGGTAAGTTCGCGCTTGGCCTCAGTGAGTGCACCGAGAAGGCCGCTGTAGTCGGTGAGTTCCAGAGGTGAGTCCCAAGACGGGTCGGTCGTGAAGAACATAGCGTTATTGTCATCGACGCTGACGGAGAGATTCACGCCTTCCGAGCCTGCTGCACTGTTGATGAACTCCCCAAGCACAGTGCTCGTGAGTTCCGCGCTGGTCTCCACCGTTAGGCTGTCCAGAGCTTCACCGTCAACTTCCGCCCTCAGCTTCCACGCAACTATATCGCTCGCAGCATCGTCCTCGTCCTCGTGAACAGCATCTATCTTTATCGTTAATACGCTCGGAATCCCTTCATCATTGAGGGTCCTGAACTGCAATTTATACGGAATGTCCGAAGACTTATCATTAAGAATTATCCCGTCCTTAAATGCCGAAGTCCTCACAGCAAAAGTCTCGAGGCAGTGAGCATTTCCCCCGCCAACAGTCCATTCTGCACCATTGGCCACACGGTCAACCACGAGCTGGTACGTCCCTTCAGGCCCGGTAGCCAGAGCGTCGGCAATCTCTGGGTTGCCCACTATGTCGAACTCGTTATCGGTAACCTGAACATCATAGTACACTTGGTTATCCCACATGAACGCATGAGCCGCCAATTCGCGCACCTTCGTACCCTGCACCAAAACTCGCCCGTTCACTGACAGGAAAAATTCTCCCTTGACGTCGTATTTCTCTACGGGTTCGTTGTAGGAGATAT
>JAFPZI010000254.1 GCA_017417365.1 Synergistaceae bacterium | reverse complement strand
GATAGCGACCGACAGCACCCACAGGAAGAACGCTAAAGGAAGTCCGATACCGCAGACGACGTAGGCTAATTTTTCCCACCAATAGATTTTCGGAGGCTCCCTCTTGAGCTTGTCATACAACCGCATTGTCCTCACCCCCTCAAGGCTAAATAGACTTGCACACCAGCAACTACTACGGCAGCTAACGTGATTGCCAGACCCATTACGCTGAAGATTAGCATCTGCCACTTTTCCCGCCCGTCCAGACGGTGATTTATATTGTTGATAGCTATTCCGAATGCATCAGCAAATCCTTCTGTCTGCCGGCGAATTTCCTTAATCTCTCCGCGTATTTCTGCCGTTTCTGCCCTGTGTTTGGCCTCACTCTCCGACATCAGCGCACGGATTTCCCTCATCGTTGCCTCTAATGTATCTTTGCGCACGTATTCTTCACTCATGACTTCATATTCTGTTGGGATGTGATAATTATACCATGCAGGCTCGCAACACCCTCATACACATAGTCTACGAGGGCAAGGACATTTCCAGAGACATTGCACCCTTCCTGCTGACGTTCAGCTTCACCGACAACGAAGGAGGGAAAGCTGATGACTTGGCCCTCACCCTTGAGGACAAGAACTTAGCGTGGCTCCTCGATTGGACACCATCAAAGTCCGACACAATCACCGCCTCAATCATCAAGTCAGACGGCGACCAACTCACGACTTTACCCTGCGGGACGTTCAGCGTTGACCAGATAGACTATTCATGCCCCCCGAGCGTCCTCACCCTCAAGGCAGCGAGCTCAGCCATCACCACGAAGGCACGCAGGGAGAAGCACACCCGCTCATGGGAGAACGTTACGTTACGGGGGGTACTCTCGGACTTGGCCGCAGAAAACGGCCTCTCACTCTTCATGGACAGCGCAGGGCACGGTGTACTTGAGAGGGTAGAGCAGGTAGAGCAGTCGGACCTTGAGTTCATGAAGGCACTGTGCGAAGATTACGGGCAGGCAGTGAAGATTCAGGCCGGGCAGGTAATAGTGTACGATTTGGAGGAGTACGAGGCCAAGACCAGTGCAGCGAAAATCACCCGTGAGGACAAACGGTTATTGTCGTGGAAGTTCAGCACCAAGACGGCAAAAACCTACAAGGGAGCTCGGGTGAAGTATCATGACCCGGTCAAGCACGAGGATTACGAGGCTGAAGACTTGGACGACTACCAAGAAGGCTCTGAAGAATGGCTGGAAATTCACGAGCGCGTAGAGTCTCAGGGTGACGCGCAGAGGGTAGCGCACAAGAGACTTCACGAGGCCAATAGACGTGAAGTTACAGGGAGTGTTACTCTGATTGGGGACGTGAGATTTCTCGCAGGAGTGAACGTTGACCTTGAGGACTTCGGGAATTTTTCCGGCAAGTACTCAATCACCAAAGCTACCCACAAAGTTGACTCCTCTGGCTACACGACTACGCTGGAACTCTCACAGGGGAAAACCTCAAAGGGTGTGGCCAAGAAGCGCAAGAAATCCCGGAAAACTCCCGGCAGCACAGGGACACTCTATTACGAAGGAGACCGGCATTATTGATTCAGGGCAACGAACAGAACAGCACCTTACGTTACGGGGAAATCACCGCCTACGACCCGGCAAGGCACATGGCCCGTGTGAAATTCCCGGACTTGGGCATAATTTCGCACTGGCTCCCGATACTCACCAGCAACACTCAGAACACACACTTTGAGCACCCATTAGACTCTGGTGAACACGTGGCCTGCATCATGGCCGGGACGGGGACGGAGTCGGGGGTCATTCTCGGGGCGTTCCACGACGACAAGAACACCCCACTAGTTGCGGACAAGGACACTCACGCAATCACGTTTGAGGACGGCACAAGAATCACCTACAGCCGGAGCACTCACGCCCTCAAGGTAGAATGCGTGGGGGACATAGAGATTCACGCGGAAGGCAATATCAAGCTGACTGCTGCAAGAATTGACCTGAATTAGTGAGGCCGCAGAAAGTTACCTACGGCCTCGTGGGGGAAACTAACGACGGACTTTACGGCGGACCTCACGGGTGAGACCGAGTTTGTCAATGAGGGCGTCCTGTAATGCACGTGAGAAGTTCAAACCGGCCTCTTCGGCTTCCTTAATGAGCCACGCAGGAACTGTGCACATTTTGTTGCCGGATTTGTTACGGATGCGTTCTCGGACTGGTGGCATGGACACATCAACAAGAATTACAGCTTGATTTGCTTCATGCTGAACTGAGAGTATGTCAGACGGCTCGGGGATAACGTCTCCATCTTCCTCCATGCTATAAAGGTGAAGCCCTAATGCCTCTTGAGCGTTGTGCATAATCTTATGCGGAATATTTTCACTGTCCAATTCAACGCAGGAAAAACAACCAGGAATATCGGGGAACTCGATACCTATCCCATCATCATCAAAGTTGACAACTGCAGGGAAAGTGTAGAAATCTTTATTTACCATAATGTAGCCTCCTTGTGAGATAAATTTTTATAATGGGCGGGGAGCTATGTTATTTGAGCCCCACCTGCTTAAGGATTTTCCCGACAAGCCATTTAGGGAGATTCTTTACTGGGTGTGGTATCGTAACTTTGCCGGGTTTCGTAGGATGAATGAACTGGTAATGATCTCCCTCTATGTTCTTGAGCTTCCAGCCGTCTGCTTCAATAAGTCTTATCATCTCATAGGATGAATAGCTTCTGACTGGTATATTCTTCATTCTTGCTCATCCTTTCTTTGTCGATAAATATATTATACCATATATTATCTATGTGTAAACATATAGGAGAGAATATTTCACATATGAAGTACGGAGAAATTATTACGCTTGGCCCTCACCGGCTGATGTGCGGGGACTGCACTAATCCCGATGACGTTGCGGCTCTGGTGCAGGAGTCTCACGCAAAACTGTTATTCACAAGCCCGCCGTATTCCGACATTTACGAGTACTCCGGCAATGTTTTATCACCAAAGCACTTAGCCTCATTCATTCCGGCATTCAGAGACCACGCGGACATTATGTGCGTCAATCTTGGTCTCAAGAAGCGCAACTACGAAATCATCACATACTGGAACGAGTACATTCACGCGGCTCATGATTGCGGGCTGAAGCTGTTATCGTGGAATGTCTGGGACAAGATTAACCCCGGCAGCATAGCACAGCAGCAGTTCATATTCCCGCTTCGCCATGAGTTTATCTTCGTGTTCGGACAAGCTCCCGTGAAGCTCAACCGAACGATACCCAAGCACGGCAGGGATTACCTGCGCGGTGCTGTCCTGAATGAACGCAAGAACATCCGCGAGCGCGACGGACGGATGACGCGGCAACATACCAGCAATCACCAGCAACACGAACCCTGCAAGCCATTGGAGACAGTCATTCAGTGCGGGGCGGTGAAGTCCCGTCCGGTGTGGGGTGCTGCGCAGATGCCGGAGACTCTCGCACTTGAATATATCAAGGCCTGTACTCAGGAAGGGGATTGCGTGATTGACCCGTTCGGCGGCTCTGGAACGACACTTGTTGCCTGCGAAAGACTCAACCGGAAATGCCTCATTATGGAGATTAACCCTACTTCCTGCGACACAATTATTAAGCGTTACAACAAACTCATGGATGGAGTGATACTTTTTGCCGGCAGTAACTAGACTCGGGGATTCCTGCACGGGGCATGAGTGTTTTCCCCCGCGCAAATCAACTTCAGGCAGTCAAAATGTTTTCGTCAATTCATTACCAGTTCACAGGCAGGGCGACTCTTGGGCCTCCCACACCTGCACTCACGCGGACACCCCGCACGGAACTCACGCAGGCTCTCTGGCATCAGGAAGTCCGACAGTCTACGTGAACTCTAAGCAGCTCGGACGCATCGGAGACCCCATCACTTGCGGGTCAACTGTTGCAACGGGCAGCAAAAACGTATATTCAGGAGGTTAAAAGATGGCGAACAAACACGGAAAACTCGACGCACTTCAGGAACTATGCATCAAGTCAATCATTGAGTTAATGAACTCCCTGACATCAGCAGTCAAGGCAGCAACACCGAAACATGATAGGTACATTAGGAAGCGTAGTGTTCGAGGTCTCCACAGAAGGGGACGTTAGGACTTTCAGGGACCTCAAGAAGTCCGACAGTGCAAGCTACACCGAACACAAGATTCTTGGCCGAAAAGGTCTCCTAGAGTTCACCGGCACGAACGCGTCAACCTGTTCACTCACAATCCGTCTCACTCGCGGTATGGGCTTCACTATTGACCCGGTCAGGGAGATTAACGCGCTCTACGGCCACATGAGGCAGGCGGACGCATTGCCCTTCGTGGTTGGAGGGAACGTGATCGGTGAGGGGTTGTGGGTGATTGAGGGAATTGACACGGACTACAAGATTATCGGGGCTGCCGGGCAAGTCATGGACATAGAGATTTCCCTGAAGCTCCGTGAGTACTTGGACGAGGACAACTACTCGGAGGATTACACGAAGTCATGAACGAATTGACATTGTGGCTTGTCCCGAAGAGTATCACATTCGCACCCCGCAACACGGCTGAAGAAGTCCTGCAGAACGTCCTTACCATCTGTACTACCATGAAGTATTCATGCCCTCTGGACCGTGAATTTGGTGTGGAGGGTGAATTCCTTGACGACGCGGTGAACAGTGCTCGGGCCAAGATAGCGAGTGAGATTGTGGGGGCAGTGAGGAAGTTCGAGCCGAGAGCAAAAGTTCTGCGTGTGGAGTTCGAGTACAATGCAGAGCACTCACGGGTGATTCCGAAGGTACGTGTGGGGTTGAGGG
>JAFPZI010000253.1 GCA_017417365.1 Synergistaceae bacterium | reverse complement strand
TTAACCTTCCTCTCCTGCATGTACAATCAGCTTACAGCCCTCGACACCTCCGCCAACCCAGACCTGCAGACCCTCTACTGCTACAACAACCAACTTCGCACCCTCAACCTGACCCACAACCCGGCTCTGGAGATATTCTCTTGCGCAAATAACCAGCTCACCGAATTAGACATCACCCACAACACCGCTCTTTGGGAACTTGAATGCGGAGGCAGCTATCTCACAGCACTTGACATCAGCCGCAATACCAACCTCAAAATATTTTACTGCGATGGCTCATATATCAACGCTTTAGACCTTCACAGCAACAGTGCTTTGACAGAGTTTGGCTGTTCAAGCTCTGACATCAAGACCCTCGACCTCAGCAGCAATCCTTCTCTGCAGCAACTTTACTGTTCAGGCCTCACTCTCACTCAGAACCTCGACATCACGCAGTCCGGCCGTGAAGATTTCCCCTATCAGGTCAACCTGAGAGACTACATCGGAGACAGCTTCACCAAAATCACACGCCTCACCGCACACATGAGGGACGGCACAGAAATTCCCTCGCAGTTCTCCCCCTCCGAAGGCATCGCACGTTTTTCCTCAAGCCCGATCTACATAGTCTACGATTACCCCACAGGCTACACTGGTCATGCATCATCAAGCGACGTCCCCCAGACAATCAGCGTAAAGCTCAGCATTCCCACAAGCGGATGGATTTACCTCCCAAAGGTTGAACCCCACATCAAAGACCCCTCGGACGATGTCAAGTACTCCTCAGCCCCAGACACCGCACCAGAAACACAACTCGGCAGAATATCTTCTCCCACAAAGAGCGATACGGTCATTGTCCCAACACTGCCGGGCACACAACTTCAGCCAGAAATTCAGTCCGGCGACCAGCACCCAATCTTAGGAAGCAGCAGCGGAGGTTGTGATTCAGGCTTCGGACTATCTATTCTCCTGTGTCTGCTCTGCTTGGCGGGAGGAAAGAAGCGCAAACTTCTCGTGCTCGCCCTGATTCTTACTCTGGCTCCCGGGAGCGGTGCTCATGCTCAGGGTGGCGTGAAAGCCTCAGACTACCTCCTGCCAATACCGTTTGAGGTCTACACTCCGGCCGGAAGCTATGACTTAGGGTTTGAGTTCACACAAGAACTTGCCCAGACCGTTGCGGAAAAGTGCAGAGTAAGTGCGGACAGGGTGCACTCATACGCGGATATTGCCCTTCCCGGTACGTGGAACTTCAGGCCTCGGGATATGGCCTCTCTTGCCAACAACGGGAGATACGGAGGAGTTTTGCTCCCCGTTACTGAGTACATGACCAGTGGAGATGTTTACGTCCTCAAGTGCACGTTCAGCAACGACATTCAGCCCGGGGAACTTATAGCGGGAATATTGGCGGTTGAGGTTGACCCAGATACACGAGATTCATTCTACGACTCGACAAAATCATACACTACTGAATCTCTGTGCTTAGACGAGAATCTCAATCAGATTGAGGCAGT
This sequence comes from Synergistaceae bacterium, assembly GCA_017417365.1. Taxonomy (GTDB): domain Bacteria; phylum Synergistota; class Synergistia; order Synergistales; family Aminobacteriaceae; genus JAFUXM01. The sequence goes on along the minus strand of JAFPZI010000253.1, from coordinate 5,831 downwards.
GCCCGAGAACAGAACTATCTATCTCGCAGTCGTAAGGCTCCGCACAAACACGGCCGTACTAACTGTGGTCAGGGGCAAATACGTAGAGGAGGACGACCCAGCCGCACGCTTAGGCCCCGAAGCCGTCCAGCGAATAGCCGACGATCTGGGCATAGCCTCGTCAGACCTAAAGCTCCTCACCCGCTCGCACATCAGCCAGCCCGTTGAAGCCACAGAGGACATGAAGGCCTTCGTCAAGAGCGATGACTACGAGATAGTTGCGAACTTCCCGACGGTCAGCGTGGACGTTCCAGGAATGTACATTATCCCCACAACTCTTTCCGGCGATGTCTGGGAGATGCTCCAGAGTCAGGACATAAGGGACTACAGGTTTTACGCCCTCAACGACTCAACTCTCGGGGATAAGCAGGTTCAGCCCGCATTCATCAGCGGACTTGTGAGCACTTGGGAACTGTTCACAATGACGGGTGAGAGAATGGACTCCTTCGGGGTCAAAGAGTTCTTGTTGGTGGGATTGCTTGAGGCAGGTAAACCCTTCAGCTTCTACTTGGCCAAAATGATTATCACTCTCCTGCTGGCGGGGTGCGATTCCGGGATAAACCCATCGGTCATTCACATAGCAATAACAATCCTGATTGCCCGAGAGATTCTCAAGAGGCGTTCACGATAATACTCACTGCGGCTGAGGGTCATTCTTGGCCGCTTTCCTTGTGCAGTAAAATATCTCCCTCGTGAGCGTCAGGTTCTGGCTATGCTGTTCTAGTGTAAAATATAGTGCTATTCCAAGTTATCACGAGGTGAATACTATGATGAAGACAAGAAGTTTAGTGCTGTCCCTCCTGTTATGCCTGCTGTGCAGTTCTGCGTATTCTGAGGTAACCATTTCGGGCGGGGCAGGTGGTTTTCCTGATGAGAAGTTCAGGCAGCATGTCAGCAAGAATTTTGACACTGACGGCGACGGAGTATTGAGTGATTCTGAGCTTGCGGCAGTAACGAGAGTCAATGTCTCGAATGTCGGGGTCTCGTCGCTGAAGGGAATTGAACACTTCACGGAACTTCTGGAGCTTGATTGTTCGTACAACGACCTTAAGGAACTTGACGTGAGTGCGAACAAGAAGCTTGAGGAGCTGTACTGCCGGGACAATCAGCTTACGGCCGTAGACACCCGCAGCAACCCTGAACTTCTGGAGCTGTCGATTGAGAATAACCAGATTGGGGGTGTTGACGTGAGCCGCAATCCTAAGCTGAGATTACTATTCTGCGTGAACAATAAGATTAGTGCTCTGGATGTGAGCAGCAACACAGCTATCATCAGCCTCGATTGCAGTGCGAATCAGATAACAGCTCTTGATGTCAGGAAGAATACTGCTATGACTATGCTGCAATGCAAGGGGGGACAAGTTAGAGACGCTGGATGTCAGTCATAACACGGCTCTTGAAGTGTTGGTCTGCGCTTATAATCAATTGACAGTCCTGAACGTTAGCAATAACCGCAACCTTTATCAATTAGACTGCAGCTGTAACCACTTGAACGTCCTCAACGTCGCCGGCAACACTTTGCTAACTGAGCTGTACTGTTACGGTAATTCCCTGACGACCATAGACGTGAGCAGCAATACTTCTTTGACCGGGTTATTCTGCAGCTACAACAGCATAACCGCACTTGACGTGAGCAAGAATACTTCTTTGACCGTGTTAGACTGCAGCGACAACAACCTAACCGCACTCGACTTGAGCAAGAATACCGCTTTGGTCGGGTTAGACTGCAGCGACAACAACCTAACCGCACTCGACTTGAGCAAGAATACCGCTTTGGTTGGGTTAGACTGCAGCGATAACAGCCTGACTGCCTTAGACGTGAGCCGCAATTACTCCTTAGTGAAGTTGTATTGCAACTACAACGAAATAACAAATCTAGACGTGAGTAATAATATGGTGCTTACTATGCTGTCATGCAGTAATAACCCCTTAGGCGTTCTCAACCTCACACGCAATCAACTTCTCAAGGAGCTTCGGTGCAGCGGCAACAGCCTTACAACCCTAGACTTGAGCAGCAATACTGCCTTGACCGTGTTATGCTGCAACAACAACGATCTAACTACGCTAAACCTGAGCAGCAATACCAACTTGACCGAGCTATACTGCTACAACAACAATCTTAGCACCCTAAACTTGACCAGCAATAAGGCTCTGGAGGTACTCTCTTGCGCAAACAACCAGCTCACAGAGTTAAACCTCTCCAGCAATACTGCCCTGCGAAGATTGGAATGCAGCAGCAACAACTTCACTGCCCTTGACATCAGCAGCAACACTAATCTTGAGTGGCTTTACTGCAAATACTTGCGCATCACAGATTTAGACCTCAGCAATAATACTTCTCTGGTAAGGCTCGACTGCTCCTACACAGACATAACTGCTCTAGGTCTCAGCAATAATCCTTCTCTGGAGTATGCAGACTGCTCAAATCTCACTCTTACTGGGAACCTAGACATTAAACAGTCGGGGCGCGGAGATTTCCCCTATCAGGTCAGCATGAGGGACTATGTCGGAAACGGCTTCAACAGAATCACCAGCCTCACCGCATACACTGGGAACGGCACAAAAATTTCCTCGCAGTTCTCTCCCTCCGAAGGCATCGCGAGTTTTGCCTCGAGCCCGAACTACATAGTCTACGATTACCCCACAGGCTACACAGGACAGGCACCATCAAGCGAAGTTGCACGGACAATCAGTGTAAAGCTCAGTGTTCCCTCAAACGAACCTACAGACCTCCCAAAGGTTGTGCCGCAAATCCAAGACCCAGCGGACCATGCATCTTTCGGCTTCGTTCCCGGTACAGAACCAGACACACAACCCGATAGCTATTTTGACATTGACCCCACACTGCCGGACACGGAGCCTCAGACAGAAAATCCCTCCGACGAGCTGCCACAAATCTTGGGAGGGCACAGCGGAGGTTGTGATTCAGGAGTCGGAGTATCTTCTGTGTGTGCTCTGCTTGGCATTAGTGAGAGGTGCACACGCTCAGGACGGCAGGAAGCTATGACCTCAATGATGAGGAGTTAGAGGTTGACCTAGATACCTACCTATCTATCAGCCTCTATACTCCGCAAAAACTAAGACCCCATCGCCCGCGAGATTCTCAAGAGGCGTTCACGATAATATCCTTCAATAATTGATAATTACAGAGACCGCATGTAAAATTTTGTCCTATCACATTTGAGGAGCACTAGCCATGAAAATTTTATGCGTAATACCTGCACGCTATGCCTCGACCCGTATGCCCGGCAAACCTCTAGCGGACATCTGCGGAAAACCTATGCTCTGGTGGGTGTATCATCGGGTCAAGGATATAGACGTTTTCGCTGAAGTGATTTGTGCCGTTGATGATGAGCGAATATCGCGCGTCTGTGAGGATTTCGGCATGAAGTATATTCTCACAAGCCCCAATCATCCCGAACACATTTCCAGGATTCAGGAAGTCTCCGGGAAGATCCCTGCGGATTACTACATGTGCATTAACGGGGACGAGCCTATGATTTCCCCTGAATGTATCCTTCCTGTTGTGCCTGACAGAATATCCTCTGAACCCTATTTCGGAGGAGCTATGAGGCTTCTGACCAGCCCCGCAGAAGTCATTGACCCTGCAAACATAAAACTTGCCGTAACTTCTTCTGGTAAGTGCCTGTACATGTCCCGCAATCCTGTTCCCTACCCTAAGGGCACATTGTCGGTCAAGTACAGAAAATATGTCGGCGTTGAATGCTTTAACTCTTCCGCACTGAACTTTTTCGTTCGCACCCCAAAAGGTATCCTCGAGACTTACGAGGACATAGACCACTTAAGATTCTTGGAGAACGGAATACCGCTGTACTTCACCGCCGTAGAGTCAGAATCGATTTCTGTTGACACCCCCAAAGATTTGGACTTCGTGAGGGAAAAAATACGTAATTCATACGATTGGGGGGGGGGCACTAACTATCTGAGTTATGCTGCTCTCTTCCGTGCTGTGGAAGAAGGTGCTGCTGCATGAGGGTAATTGCGATTGTGCCGGCACGTTACAGCTCGTCAAGATTTCCCGGGAAACCCTTAGCGGATATTTGCGGTCATCCTATGATTTGGTGGGTCTACAGCAGAGTGAAGAAGGCTCGGGGAATCTCAGAAGTTTATGTTGCTACGGATGACGAACGAATCAAGCAGGCCTGTGAAGAGTTCGGAATGAATGTGATTATGACCAGTGCCAGCAACAAGACGAGCACAGAGAGAGCTTTTGAGGCCGCAGGGAAAATCAGGGCAGATCTCTATATCGTAGTGAATGGTGATGAGCCTCTGATTGATCCTGAAGTTATCTCCAGCATAATACCTGACGAGGTGCCGCCAAAATTGTACGTTGGGAACCTCATGACCAAGATAGACAGGCCTTCCGAAGCCGTCGACTTCACGAACATAAAGGTCGTAACGGATAAGGACAATAACGCTGTGTTCTTCTCGAGGAGCCCTATACCGTACCCGAAGGCCTCTCTTGATTACGATTACTATAAACACGTCGGGGTATTAATCTACGACTATGAGGCTCTGAAGTTTTTTGCTGAGGCCCCAGCCGGAAAGAATGAGCGCGTGGAGGACATAAACGAGCTGAGATTCATAGATAACGGCATCAAGATAAAGATGACCATTGTGAACGCACACAGCTTGTCCGTAGATACGCCGAAAGATTTGGAATACGTAAGGAGGAAAATCAAAGGCTGCTCATGAGGAAATTAAGTGTTCTGGATTGTACTCTCAGGGACGGAGGGTATATCAATCAGTTCAAGTTTGGGAGGAAAACTATAACCAGCATTATCGGGAGTCTTGCCGATGCCGGTATAGATATTATCGAGTGCGGGTTCATGAGGTCAGGCTGTAGTGATGAAGACTGCACGCTGTTCGACTCTGCCGGGAGCGTGGAGAAATATATTTCCGGCAAGAAGAGTAATTCTCTCTATGTAGCAATGATTCAGTACGGAGCGATAAGCATAGACGAGATAGAGGACTTCACCGGCAGGTCAATCGACGGCATCAGGGTAACATTTCACGAGCACGAGATAGACGGGGCGTTTGTTCTGGGAAGTCAACTGATGGACAAGGGCTATAAGGTCTTCATGCAGCCTGTGGGCACTACAGCCTACGAGGACGAAGAATTAATCAGGCTCATCAAGAGGATCAATGAGCTCAAGCCTTACGCTTTCTACATGGTGGACACTCTCGGCAAGATGTACAAGAACGACTTGATACGGATGTTCTACATAGTGGACCACAATCTTGACCCGAGAATAACTTTGGGCTTTCACTCGCACAATAATCTTCAGATGTCATTTGCCAACGCTCAGGAACTTGCGCAGATTAATACTGCTAGGAATCTGATTATTGACTCGTCCGTTATGGGGATGGGCAGGGGTGCCGGCAACCTGAATACTGAGCTGCTGATTCAGTACCTCAACGTCAGCAGGGGGCTGAAGTACGATATCTTCAAGATTATGAGCATAATAGACCAGTATATTAAGCCGTTGAGCAGAATATACAAGTGGGGATATGACTCTGCGTACTACATGGCTGCGGTTACCGGGTGCCATCCTAATTACGCGTCGTTCCTGATGGACAAGCAGACTCTTCACATTCAGGATATTGCCGTAATCCTGAACAATCTCGACGAGGCCAGACGGCATTTGTACAACGAGGGCTATATACGCTCTGAATACATGAAGTACATGGATCGTTTCGTTGATGATTCTGCGGTGCTTGAGGTACTGAGGAAGGTACTTGCTTCGAGAAGGGTTATTCTTCTTGCCCCG
>JAFPZI010000252.1 GCA_017417365.1 Synergistaceae bacterium | reverse complement strand
TATACTTTATTCAGGACCCCGACGGGTATTGGCTTGAGGTAATTCCTGCGGACAGGGCGTAATCATTAGGGGCGGGAGACGTATTACGGATAGAGCAACTCGGCGGCTCCCGTTACTGTCGTGAACACGGTGTAACGTTAAGGCTCGTGTGGCTCGAGGCAGGGCGTGAGGGAACAACCGTACCACAGAATAACTCATCGGCTCCCGTTATTGTCGTGAACACCAACATCACACCGACTCTCCTAACAATCTCTGCTTCCTTGAGTTCTGCCAGTATGCTGCACCCGCCCCACTTTTTCGGAGCCGCTATGCACTGAGCCAGCAAACCTAACTGCATAAGCATAACCACACACATACAGCGAAATCCACACACATAGCAAAATCCCTCCGGCTCATCTTTCGTCCAGAGGGATCGTTATTCTCTTATATGGTGCGGAGGGGGAGAATCGAACTCCCACAGCACTTAATTGGCCACAAGATCCTTAGTCTTGCGCGTCTACCAATTCCGCCACCCCCGCGCTAACTCTTTGAGGATTTGACGAGAAATAATTATACCCGCAAAAATTTTCCCGTCAAGTTAATTTGCCCTCAAGAACGATAAAACTTTCTGCCTGAAGATTACGTAATAGGGCTTCTCCATCATCATTGCGTGCGCTGCCCCCTCAATAATCTCGAGGCGTGAGTCCTTGTTCTCGAGCGTCCCGAAGGCTTCACGGCAGAGTTCAGGCGACACGTACGGATCATTTGAGCCAGCGATGATTAACACAGGCACTTCGATTCTCTCTGTGGGTATGAGCCTGTCGCTTGATGCCACGAGCAAGTCCCTGCGTCCTCCGTTGGGGCTCGACTCCTTGTCGTAACGCCAGCAGTTCGACTGGAAGGCATTGACCACTTCGGGTTCAACAATCTCGTAGTTGATGCTCCCGTCGGGGTTGGTCTGGAAGTCCCCGGCGGCGTGCTCCCAAGTGTTGTGGTTGAAGGGGTTCTCCACCTCAACTTCACCGAGTCCCGCAACGATCGGCGCATACATCACGAGCCTGCGCACAAGTTCCGGGTTGTCCGCAGCGAATCTCCCGGCAGTAACAGTCCCCCAGCTCCACCCGAGAATATCGAGGCTCTTGCGTCCCGAACGCTCAAGAATGACCTTCACCGCCGCAAGAATGTCTTCGGCTGCGTAATCTGAGTCGGGTGTGAAGCCGTCCTCGACTGCCTGAGACTGTCCGTAGCCTGCAATGTCCAGAAGCCACACGTTGTAGCCGCTCTTTGCGAAGAATCCCGCTAGGCTGTAGTCCCTGTAGTCCACGTCAAATTCATGTGATGAGTACGTCAGGCCGTGAACGAACAGCAAGGGCTCCCCGTCTCCTGAACTCATGCACTCGAGGTGAAGTTTCACGCCTTCACGTTCGAGAGGTACGAGGGTGCGCGTGATTTCAGCGGATGAGGCAGAAGCGACCAACAGCACAAGAATTACGGGCACGAAAAATTTTCTGGCAAGTCTTAGCAAAATTCATGACCTCCTGAAAGATAGTTTTGCGTTATTATACTTCACAAAGATTTCATGCATTGGAGGAATTAACATGTTCAGGTTATTTGCTGTCGTGATTGCTCTGCTGGTCATGGCTCAGGGGGCATTTGCTTCGGGGCTTGAGGCGGTCTCACTTCTCGACGTTCAGGGAGAAGGCGACCCTGCCTTGTTAATCGGAGCGACCGACGAACAGAAGGCCCAATACCTAACTGATGGGAAACTTCACACCCAGATTCTAGCTTTCTGGGTGAACGGGATTCTGTTTGACGCTGGCCTAAAGGACGGGCACATAGTTGCGGAATTGGCCAAGAACGGAGTCAAAGCTGAGGACGTGAAGACGATATTAATCACTCACCTTCACGGGGATCACTTCGGGGGGCTTGTTGGTTCTGAGGGCAAAGCGGCCTTCCCTAACGCAGAAGTTTACGTGTCGAGGCCGGAATATGATTACTGGGTCAAGGAGCTCAAGAATGAGGCTGTAATCTCCGCACTTGGCCTCTATGAAGGACGGGTTCACCTGTTCGCTTTCGGTGATGAGGTCGTCGCGGGCGTTAGGGCTATGGACACTTCCGGACACACTCCCGGGCACGTGAGCTACTTGGTCGAGAAGGACGGAGAGACGCTCATAGTTGCGGGGGACATTATGCACTTCCCAGAGATTCAGCTGCCCCTTCCTGACGTTGCAGTGAGGTATGACGTTGACCCGGTGAAGGCCGTGTAGTCGCGGAAGTTCATTCTTGATTACGCAGCGTGGAAGAATATTCCCGTAGCAGGAATGCACATCACTCCTCCCGGGATAATCAGCGTCAAGAAATCAGGGAACAGCTACGAATTAGTGAAGTAGTGAGAAGAAAGCCCCTCATGATTATTCACGGGGGGCCTCTGCGTTATTTACTCCTCAAGTTTTACCGCGATGACCGGCTCATAGATTACTCCTTTGTTGAGCCACACAGACAAACTCACCTTGCGATTCTCAGGCACAGAGTCTATTTCCGCTCCGTCAGTGTCATAGAACTCCGCTATCTCGTCGTCGTCCGAAGCCTCCGAAGCATTAGCAATCCAGTACATTTTCGCTCCTGCAGGAACGTCCTCACTGATTGCTGCCTCAAGGTCATACATTCCGCTAGCCCCGGCCTGAAGTCTCGGGAGGATTGCCGCAATCCTGTACCCTTCACCCTCTAGCTGTGCACCTATTGCGCCAGTCTCCTGCCTCGCTTCTGCCGTGAGAGTCTGAGTCTCGGGCGCGGGGTCTTCGGCCTCCTGAGGCTGAGTCTGAGTCCCGGGTTCGCTCACCGTCTCCACATCGTCGGGAAGTGCACCTATATTCCCGTCCTGAACAACTAGGGTCAGCTCCCGAGTGTCCGTACCGATTTCGTTCTCTGCTATCAGCGTAAAAGTGAATGTCCCGTCCTCCGTCGGCCTGCCCTTGAGAGTCCCGCTGCTCTCGTTGAACGACATACCTTCAGGCAGTTCACCCTCAATGCTCCACGTGATTTTCTGCGTGCCTGTGGCCATAACTTTGCTGCTGTAGCTCTTGTTCGTGGTCCCGGACTTCAGCGAACTCGTCGTGATTGTCGGGGCGGTCTTGGCCTGAATCACTACTTTCTTGGTGGCCTTGCCGTCAGCGTTTTGGGCAGTGATTGTGATGTTGGTCTTGCCGTCCCTTGATGGTGCCGTCCCCGTAAGTATTGCCGTGTGGGTGCCGGTCTGAGTCAGTGTGAAGCCCGATGCCTTGCTCATCGTATAAGTTATGTCGGGTGTCCCGCTCACCTCGAACTCAACGCTAACGGAGCTGTTCACCTCGCAGGTTATGTTCACCGTGCCGTCTGTTGGACTCGTGAAGGCTGGTTTCTGTCCGGCAATCGTGAGGTTTACCTTCTTTGAGGCCGGCCTAGTCGAGAAATCATTCTCCGCTGTGAGGTACAACGGCAGAGATTTTATTGACTTAGTCGGAGTCCCAGTAATCTCCGCAGTTCCCGCCGATGAGTCCGCAGAGAACGTAAGGCCCAAATCCTCCAGCCCCTCAATGCCGAATTTCGCTTTGTCCGAGTCCGTGAGGCTGTAGGCTATAGTGATTGGCTTCGTTCCTGTTGCGCTAATCTTGCTGCCGGTGTACTCAGTTCCTGTTGTGCCCTTGCTGAGGCTCGCTGTGAGCTTGGCCGCAACCCCCTTGACCGTCAATGGCAGTTCCGTTGTGGTTGTGCCGGCTCCGTTAGTCGCAGTGATTGTTGCCGTGTAGCTCCCTGCCTCTGTCGGAGTCCCGGAGAGAGTTGCGCTTGTCCCTGTGCTGTTTGGGGTGAGCGTCAGGGTCTCAGGCAGTCCCGAAACACTCCACGTTATCGGCGTGCCTCCTTTTGCCGAGAGCTTGGCCGAATACGCTTTATCGGTCGTAGCGTCAGAGAGCTTCTTTGTGGTGATTTCCGGCTTCATCAGAATAACCAGAGGCACCTTCACCGAGTCCTTGCCCGCTGAGTTGGCAGCCTTGATGGTCATCGAGAATTTCCCGGCCTTAGTCGGAGTCCCCGAGAGAAGTCCCGAAGTGCTCAGGGTCATACCTTTTGGCAAACTTGAGGCCGTCCAAGTTACCGGCGAAGTTCCGTCGGAGAGAGTGAACTGAACCTCTGGATACTCCTCGCCCATTACGCCGTCAGCAAGTGAGTCGGGAGCGTCGATAATCGGCACCCTGCCCTTGATGATCAGCTTGACGGTCTTAGTGATTGGAGTCCCGCCGTTGAGGTCAGTGTAGATGTTGGTTGCGCTGACTGTCATGTTGAACGTTCCGGTAACCGCCGGAGTCCCCGTGAGAATGCCGGTGCTTGGGTCAAGAGTGAGGCCGCTCGGCTGCCCCTCAATCGTGAGCGTTACGGGTTCAGTACCCTTGAAGTTTATCGCTCCTGTATACGCACTGCCTATCAGTCCATTAGCCAATGATGCTGTGCCTATCGAGGGCTTCACGGGTTTTGCGTTTATCGTGAACTTCACGCTCCCCGTAAACGTCCCCGCAGTCCCCGAGCCGGTAACAGTAACCGTGTAATCCCCGGCCTTAGTGGGATTGCCCGTGATTGCTCCTGTTGTGGTGTTCAGCGTGAGGCCCTTCGGGAGTGTACCGCTAAGAGTCCACGTTGAGACTGTGCCCGAACTCGCCGCTAAAGTCCCGCTGAAGGCATAACCCACATAGCCGGTGAATGACGTTGTCGTGAGCGTGGGTACGTCGTGGATGTTCATCGTGAAGTACTTCGAGTCTGAGCCGTAAGAGTTCGTTGCCGTTACCCTGAACGTGAAATCGCCCTTCTTTGTGGGGGTGCCGGAAATTATTCCAGTGCTCGAGTCAAGAGTGAGGCCGTCGGGGAGGGTTGCGCTCGCGGTGTAGCTGGTGATTGCCCAAGTTATCGGCTGAGCTCCTGAGGCTGTGAGGACCGCAGAATATGGGGTGTCCAGGGCACCGTCCGGGGGGTAATCGGTCATGATTGTCGGGGCTGTCCCTGAGGATTGGCCGGTAACTGTGAAGGCCTTTATGCACACGTTGAATCCCCTGCTTGTGCCTGAAGTCCAGCTTGTGCCGTTGCTCGATAAGAAGCTGCCGTCCTCTGTCGTAGCGTTATCCGAGAAGCCCGAGACTACTTTTTCTACGGGAACTTTGCCGTAATTGGTGTACCTGACCACGACCGAGAAGTGATTACCATTCGTGAGCTGAACGGGGGAGTCCAGAGTTATCGTGTGGTAGCCGGCGTATGTGATTGTCCCGGACTGAGTGAGAGCCAACGTGCCGCTTGTGGGGCTTGAGGGCATTGACGTACCAAGACCGGTGTAAATCTTTATCTCGTACTTAAGATTGTTCTTGGGAGCGTAGAAGCCGACTTCAGATAATTTTTCGCCGTCTCGTTCGGACTTGAAGACGTTAGCAGAGTACACAGAACTTCCGCCCCAGCTGAATGAACCTGTCCAGCCCAGAGCGTCGTAATAATATGCCTTCATGTCTGTGTCAGCGAGTTCGACAATGTGTGCGGAACCTTCCTCTAGGAAATTCGCGTAGGACATCCAGAAGCAGCCGTCATCCCCGACGTTTGAGCCTCCTGCTGCCCACTTGCTGCCCCAAGAGTTCTTGATGAGCCATGCACCGTCAATGCTCGGCTTGGTCTTGAAGTTTGTGCGTGAATAGTTGTCATCCCAGCCTATGATGAGTATTGCATGGTTTGTGGTGCCCTTTGTGGTGTCGTAGAACGAGGTCCCGCCCGTAGAAGTTACTGTGTAGCCGCTGCTCTTGTGGTAGTAGTTCGCGACAACTGCGCCGGTCTCCATGATCCGCTGTTTGATGATGTCGCGCTCTGTCGTTGAGCCGTTGATGTTGAGTTCGTCGCCAAACGTCAGGTAATAGACATCACGTAGCCTCAAGACTCTTGTGTAGCCCTCTGGAGTTCCTGATGAGGGTTGGCCGCCTGTGTAGGGTAAATCGCTCTCAAGGACTGGGCCCGAGAGGCGTGAATACAGTGCGGTTGTGTAGAAGGTATTTCCCCCGTGTGCCATGACGGTTTCGAATGAGCTGCTGTTGATGTTGTGGAAGGCTTTGGACTTGTCGGAGTTCCTGAAGGCGAACCAGGCGAGGTGCATTTCTGAGAGGTCGAGGGCGGAATATCCCTGAATTAGGAGATTGGACTCCATAGCTCCGACTGAGGCGAAGGCCCAGCAGGTTTCGTAGGGGATTTGGGACTTGAGGCCAGAGACGTAGCTTTTGCCGTTGACGCTCCGAAGGTCGTACGTTGCCGGGAGGGTTGAGGCTTTGTTGTTGGGGATTGGGGATTGAGGCTCTTGCGGGAGTTCGTCTGCGAGGTGAGAGAGGTCGACGGGGCTCGGTATGTAGCCTGTTGGGAGGTCGTCGGGAAGGGCTTTGTTCCTGCGGAAGGGTGATGAGTCTCCGCTTAGTGAGGCCTGCCACTCGAGGAATTTCGGTGAGAGGGGCTCAAAACTGCCTTCTTGTTCTTCTGCCCATGAGGTCAGAGCAAGTGTAGCTATTAGCATCATGGACAGAATTACGAACTTGATGCATCTCTTCATGATTAAGCACTCCTTTACTGGTTGATTAATTAATTCTCGGTGTAAACTAGCTCTATTATAACCATAGGGAGTGAAAATTCATGCGTCTATTCATCACAACTTTATCACTGCTGAGCATAATCGGCTTCGGGTATGCTCTTGCGGGTTACGGGACGTCATTACTTGGCAACCCAATACGAGTCGACTACGTGATTAAGGGATTAGGCAGCGGGATAATCTGCGGAGGCCTTGCGTTAATCCTGTGGTATCGTCATCGCAAAGACTTCTTCGAGGAACAATAAAGTTTGCAGGGTGTATTATACTTTTACGGGTGAAGAGCAAAATTCTCATTCACAGAAAGGACTAGCAATCATGAACATCACCAAGCTGAACCAGATTTACGAGGGGAAGGCCAAGAAAGTTTTCGCTACGGACTCCCCAGACTTCTACATAGTCGAGTACAAGGACGACGCTACAGCCTTCAACGGCCTCAAGAAGGGAACAATCTCCGGCAAAGGCATAATCAATAACAAGATGAGCAACTTACTCTTCAGGATGCTCGAGCAGAAGGGCATAAAGACCCATTACGTAGAAGAACTCTCCGACCGTGAGACCGTCGTTAGGGCCGTGAAAATTGTCCCGCTCGAGATAATCATCCGCAACGTAGCCGCAGGTTCCTTCTCCAAGCGTTACGGAGTCGAAGAGGGCCGCCAACTCAAGTGCCCGACTCTAGAGTTCTCCCTGAAGGATGATGCCCTAAATGACCCATTAATCAACGACAGCCACATTATCGCCCTTGGTGTTGCCACAGAGGAAGAATTAGCACAAATCCGCAGACTTGCCTACGGTGTGAATGATGCCCTCAAGGAATTTTTCTCGCGTATCGGAGTCAGGCTAATCGACTTCAAGATAGAGGCCGGAAGACTCCCCGACGGCACAATAATTCTCGCCGACGAAATTTCCCCCGACACCTGCCGCTTCTGGGACGCTAAGACCAACGAGAAGCTCGACAAGGACAGATTCCGCAGGGACATGGGGCGAGTCGAAGAGGCCTATCAGGAAATTTTCAGCAGGATCAACAATGTCTGATGAGCTTCACGAGGAGTGCGGAGTGTTAGGGATTTACCGCAATGATGAGGGGAAAAACGCAGCTCCCCTCGTCTATTACGGCTTGTACGCTCTCCAGCACAGAGGCCAAGAATCCGCCGGAATAGCCTCCAACAATCACGGCTCAATTGAGCTCAAGAAGGGACTCGGCCTAGTCGGTGAGGTCTTCAGGACTGAGAAGCTCGACTCACTTCACGGCAACATAGCCATCGGCCACGTCAGGTACTCAACCGCAGGAGACGGGAGCGTCAGGAGTGCACAGCCGTTAGCTGGAATGTGCCGGCTTGGTGAACTCGCTTTGGCCCACAACGGAAATCTTGTGAACGCAGAAAGCCTCAGAGAGATGCTCACGGATGAGGGCGTAATCTTCCACACAACTACCGACTCAGAATCCATTCTCAATCTTATTTGCCAGCACGGGACTCGCGGAATCGTTGCGGGAATCAAGAACGCAATGAGCCTCATCAAGGGAGCATATGTGCTTGTGATAACCATCGGCGACAAGCTCATAGGAGTCCGGGACCCATACGGCCTTCACCCAATGTGCATCGGGAAATTGCCGAACGACTCGGGGTATATTCTTGCGTCCGAGACCTGTGCTCTTGAGGCAGTTGACGCAGAGTTTGTGAGGGACGTTTTGCCCGGAGAAATCGTGATTATTGACCGCGAAGGCCTTCACAACATAGAGCCGTCGAGGTGGTGCAGAAAGAACTTGTGCGTGTTCGAGCTGGTGTATTTCGCCCGTCCCGACTCTGTCGTTGACGGTGTGAGCGTGTATGATTTCCGTCGGCGTTGCGGCATGAAGTTAGCACAGCAGGGCAGGATTGACGCTGACGTGGTTATGGCGGTGCCTGACTCCGGGATTCCTGCGGCAATAGGTTACGCTGAGGCCTCCGGGATTCCCTATGGCGAGGGCCTCATCAAGAATAAGTACATGGGCCGGACGTTCATTCTTCCCGACCAGGAACAACGGGACGCTGCGGTGAGAATCAAGCTCGCTGCAATCCGGCACAACATAGAGGGCAAGAGGTTAGTGCTGATTGATGACTCAATCGTGAGGGGCACGACACTGCGGAGAATCGTGAAGCTCTTGCGTGATGAGGGCGCAAAGGAGATTCACGTGTGCTCTGCGTCCCCTGAAGTAAGGTACTCATGCTATTTCGGAATCGATACGCCGCACAGGGAAAAGTTGATCGCCGTCCAGAAGTCCCGTGAGGAAATCTGCGAATACATCGGCGCGGACTCAATAACTTATCTCAGCGAGGACAGCCTAAGAGAAGTCTGCGGTGAGGATTTGTACTGCAAGGCGTGTTTTGACGGAAATTATCCGATGGAGGTGCCGGTGAGCGGAGGTGAAATGCAATGATAATAACGCTCAGCCCCGAACTTGAAGCGCGTGTGCATGAATGGGGGCGGGAGTTCAACAGGCCTTGTGAGGAGCTGGCTGTAGAACTGCTTGAAGAATACTTTGAGGACAGTGATACGGGTGCGAGAATTTCACAGGCTGTGAGGGCCGGAAAGTCTGAGATATATTCTTGGGACAAAGTGAAGTCATCTCTTCATGAAATGGCGCATTGAGTTTGAGAAGAGTGCGGGTGATACTCTCACAAAACTTGACAGGCCTATACGTCTTCAGATAGAGAAATATCTAGATAAACTTTTGACTCTCGATGACCCCAGATTAAGAGGCAAAGGCTTGACGGGTGGACGCGCAGGGCAATGGCGTTACAGGGCAGGGGATTACCGCATAATATGTGAAATACATGATGATGTGCTTATCGTGCTTGTACTCAGCATAAGACACAGAAGCAAAGTGTACAAGTAATTTATTGTTCGTGATACAATATAGATACTCTGCGGGGGTGGCGGAATGGTAGACGCGCCAGACTTAGGATCTGGTGTCCTCAAGACGTAGGGGTTCAAGTCCCCTCCTCCGCACCAATGAGGAGATAATTCCACATGAACAATCCCATTCACACAATACTACACAACAGGCACAACGGAAAACATTCGGGTATTGCTTCTTTCTGCACGGCTAATGACTTGGTGATAGAGGCGATATTCTCTCAGGCCAAGACCTCAGGGGATTACGTCCTGATTGAGGGAACGGCCAACCAGATTAACCAGTTCGGCGGCTACACAGGAATGAAGCCATCGGACTTCCGCGACTACGTGTACTCAATCGCAGACAGGACCGGCTTTGACCGCTCACGAGTCATTCTCGGCGGCGACCACATGGGCCCGTTAGTGTGGTCGGACCTTCCCGCAGAACAGGCCATGAACAACGCTAAGGACTTGTTGCGTTTGTGCGTCAAGGCCGGCTTCAGGAAAATTCACCTCGATACAAGCATGAAGTTAGCTGATGACCCAGTGAACGAACGCCTAAGCGACGAGGTCATAGCCGAACGCGGAGCAGTCTTGCTTGAGGTCTGCGAGGAGGCCTATCGTGAAGTCGGAGGGATGAGGCCCGTATACATCATAGGCAGTGAAGTCCCGATCCCCGGCGGTGCCCAAGAGGAAGATGCTGGGCTTCAGGTTACCAGCGTCAAGGACTTCGCCGCAACGGTCAGCGCATACAGGGAGAAATTCACTCAGCACGGAATCTACGAACGCTGGAACGATGTCGTTGGCGTTGTAGTTCAGCCCGGAGTCGAATTTGGTGATAAGGACGTCCACGAATACGACAGGGACGCGGCAAAAGGCTTGTGTTCTGTGCTTGAGGACTACCCGGGACTAATCTTTGAGGGGCACTCTACGGACTACCAGACCCGCGAGAAACTCCGTGAGATGGTAGAGGACGGTATAGCTATCCTGAAAGTTGGTCCGGCCCTTACGTTTGCTCTCAGAGAGGGACTCTTTGCCCTGAGCATGATTGAGCGTGAGTTAGTGCCGGAAAGTCAGCGCGCAGATTTCCCCGCAGCACTTGAGTCCGTAATGACGGCCAATCCCAAGAACTGGCAGAAATACTATCACGGTTCGGAACATGAACAGGCCTTAGCGAGGAAGTACAGCTATTCCGACAGGTGCAGATACTACATGACCCAGCCGGAAATTCAGGCCTCAATCACTAAACTTTTCGCAAACTTCGAGAACCTAGAGATACCTGCGGGGCTGCTCAGTCAATACATGCCCAGACAATACGACAGGGTGAGGCACGGACTCCTTGAGGCCAGAGCCAGAGAGCTCGTGAAGGACAATGTTATTCTGCTCGTCAACGATTACAACTACGCAGTAAGGGAGGAAATTTAGCTTGCTGGTAACGTCCAAAGAATTATTGCTCGATGCCCAGAAGCACAAATACGCCGTCGGAGCGTTCAACGTTGAGAATATGGAGATGGTCATAGCGGTAATCCGTGCCGCTGAGGAGACAAATTCGCCGGTGATAATGCAGACCACTCCGGGAACAATAAAGTATGCAGGTACAGCCCTCTATTTCGCCAACATAAAGGCTGCCGCTGAGAGATCACGTGTGCCTGTTGTGTGCCACCTCGATCACGGTAACAGCCTCGCCATAGCTGCAGACGCATTCAGGGCCGGTTACACATCAATCATGATAGACGGCAGCAAGTTAGACTTTGAGGGCAATATTGCGCTTACTCGTGCAGTTGCTGATTTCTGCCACGCCGGAGGAATCCCGATAGAAGCCGAACTTGGCCGCGTGGGGGGCAAAGAGGACGGACTAGACAACACAGCGACAATCAACCCGTTCACCGACCCGGAGGAAGCCAAAATCTTTGCGGAGAGGACGGAGTGTGATTCACTTGCTGTGGCGATCGGGACAGCTCACGGAATCTACAAGGGAACGCCCCAGATAAATTTTGACGTTCTCGGGAAAATCCGTGAGGTTGTCGACGTTCCGATAGTCCTTCACGGGACTTCAGGAGTGCCTGATGAGCAGGTCATAGAGGCCATAAACATGGGAGTCTGCAAGGTCAATTCGCTACGGATTTGCGCATAGCCTTCACCAACGGAATCAAGAAATTCATCAACGACAACCCAAGCGCGTTTGACCCAAAGAAGTACGGAGCTTGCGGAATTGAGGAAGTCAGACGCTACGTGGCCCAGAAGATGGAGATGTTGAAGAACTCATGAAGGGTATAGTTTTGGCAGGGGGAAGCGGTACACGCCTCTACCCTTTGACCCTCGTAACCTCAAAGCAGTTATTGCCGGTCTACGATAAGCCGATGATCTATTATCCCTTGTCGATACTCATGCAGGCCAAGATTAAGGACATCCTGATAATTTCGACACCTGAAGATTTGCCGAGATTCGAGAAATTGCTCGGGGACGGCTCACAGTTCGGGGTGAACTTCTCGTACAAGGAACAGCCCTCACCCGACGGACTAGCTCAGGCGTTCCTAATCGGCAGGGAGTTTATCGGCACCGACTGTGTTGCGATGATTCTCGGCGACAACATTTTTGCTGGGCACGGCCTCGTGAAGAGACTGCGTGATGCCGCATACAACGCGTTGACCGGCAACGGAGCGACGATTTTCGGCTACTACGTCGATGACCCGGAAAGATTCGGGATTGTTGAGTTCGACTCACACGGCCACGCTGTGTCAATCGAGGAGAAGCCCGCAGTGCCCAAGAGCAATTATTGTGTTACCGGCCTGTATTTCTACGATAACAGGGTCATAGAGTTCGCTGAAGGGTTGAAGCCCTCAAAGCGCGGTGAGCTCGAGATTACCGACCTGAATCGAATCTACCTTGAACGCGGAGAACTCAATGTCGAGCTTCTTGGTCAGGGGTTCTCATGGCTCGACACAGGGACACACGAGAGCCTCGCCGACGCAACTAACTTTGTGAGGACGCTTGAGACCCACCAGCACAGGAAGATAGCGTGCCTTGAGGAGATTGCGTACCTGAACGGCTGGATTTCGGGAGAACAGGTGATGAAAGTGTGCGAACAGTTCAGCAAGAACCAATACGGGCAGTATTTGCGGGACGTTCTGGAGGGGAAATTCATAGATGCCTAAGACATTAATCACTGGTGCAAACGGTCAGCTTGGCAGGGACCTTATTCACGAACTTACCGGGCGCGGGGTTGAGTGCATAGCTGCGGACATTCAGGAGAGTTTTTCTGGCCAAGAGCCGTGCGAATACCTCAGGCTGGACATCACGGACGCTGACTCAGTGTTTGAGGCCTTCAGGAGGACGAAGCCGGAACGAGTGATTCACTGTGCGGCTTGGACTGCTGTAGACGCTGCGGAGGAAGAGCAGAACCGCCCAAAAGTTTACGCCGTCAACGTCGCAGGAACGGAGAACATAGCGCGAGCCTGTGCGGAAATCGGGAGCGTGATAACTTACATCAGCACCGACTACGTTTTTGACGGTGAGGGAACTGAACCCAGAAAGCCCGACGACACTTCATTTTCGCCGCTGAACTATTACGGCCTCACGAAGTTTCAGGGAGAACAGGCAGTGAGGAAGTACTGTGCTGATTTCTTCATAGTCAGGATAGCGTGGGTTTTCGGGCCACACGGGAACAATTTCGTTAGGACAATGCTGAAACTTTCACGGACTCACGACACTTTGCGCGTAGTCAACGACCAAGTAGGCACACCGACATACACGCCGGACTTGTCCCGACTCTTAGCCGACATCAACGAGTCCGACAAATTCGGCTTCTACCACGCGACCAACGAGGGAGGGTTTATCAGCTGGTACGATTTTGCGTGTGAGATTTTCGCTCAGGCCGGCAAGAACGTTAAGGTTATCCCCGTAACGACAGAGGAATACGGACTCTCGAAGGCCAAACGCCCCCATAATTCACGGCTGGACAAGAGCAAGCTGAAAGAGTCAGGTTTTGCCCTATTGCCTGATTGGCGGGACGCTCTCAGGAGGTATTTAGCCAATGAGCCAGATTAGCGTAGAGCACAACGCAGGAGGGATTGAGGGGCTGTGCGTGATTACCCAGACGGTTCACGGGGACAGACGGGGGTACTTCACGGAGACCTACAATTTTCGGGACATGCAGGAGGCCGGGCTAAATATAGTCTTCGTTCAGGACAACCAGAGCTTGAGCACTAAAGGGGTCTTGAGGGGCCTGCACTTCCAGATAAATTACCCGCAGACTAAGTTAGTGAGGGTGATTCGTGGGAGCGTGTTTGACGTGGCTGTGGACATCAGGCGTGGCAGCAAGACTTTCGGCAAGTGGTACGGAATTACCCTGACTGAGGACAACCGCAAACAGTTCTTAGTGCCCAAAGGGTTTGCACATGGCTTCTTGGTGCTGTCTGAAGTTGCGGAGTTCTGCTACAAGTGCGACGACTATTGGCACCCTAACGACGAGGGCGGGATAATCTACAATGACCCGACGATAAATATTTCTTGGCCGGAAGTTGACGTACCGTTGACGCTCTCGGACAAGGACAGAATTTTACTCCCTCTCAAGGAGGCTGAATTACCGTGAAGATTATCGTAACAGGCGGTGCGGGGTTTATCGGGAGCAACTTCATCTTTCACACACTGAAGGCTCACCCCGAAGACGAGATTATTTGTATCGACAAGCTGACTTATGCCGGAAATATTGACACCCTCAAGGAATTAATAGAACATGTTCGAATATCTTTCTTCCGGCTCGACATTTGCGACAGAGAGAGAATTTACGCCCTGTTTGAGCGTGAACGGCCTGACGTTGTGGTGAATTTTGCGGCGGAGTCCCATGTTGACCGCTCGATAGACAATCCGGGAATCTTCCTGTTCACGAACACTCTCGGAACGGGTGTGTTGCTGGATGCCTGCGTGAAGTACGGGATAAGACGCTATCATCAGGTGAGCACTGACGAGGTTTACGGGGATTTGCCGCTTGACCGGCCGGACTTGTTCTTCACTGAGGAGACCCCCATTAGGACATCATCACCCTATTCTGCGTCGAAGGCCGGAGCGGATATGCTTGTACTTGCGTACCACAGAACGTATAATCTGCCTGTGAGTATTTCTCGGTGCTCGAACAATTACGGGCCGTATCATTTTCCGGAGAAGCTGATTCCTCTGATGATAATTAACGCGCTTCACGATAAGCCTTTACCAGTCTACGGTCAGGGAATAAACGTGAGGGATTGGCTGTACGTTGAGGACCACTGCCGGGCGATTGACGCGATAATTCGTGATGAGGCTTCTGCGGGTGAAATCTACAACGTAGGCGGGCACAACGAGATGCGCAACATCGACATAGTGAAGCTGATCTGCCGTGAACTCGGGAAACCGGAGAGTTTGATTCAGTTCGTTACGGACAGGAAGGGGCATGATTTGAGGTACGCTATTGACCCGACGAAGATATATCTGCGTTTGGGGTGGCTGCCTGAGACGCGGTTTGAGGAGGGCATACGGAAGACTATAGCGTGGTATTTGGCAAATGAGGCATGGTGGAGACCACTCGTGAGGTAAGATACTTATTGTGTTTAGTGAGAGTGATTGACCCTACAGAACCCGATTTGAGGAGGGCATAAGGAAGACTATAGCGTGTATTTGGCCAATAGGCGTGGGGGCCCCTTGTGAAGTGTTGAGGACAGATGCGTATGATAAGTGAAGATAATCTGCTGTGAACTTGGGAAGCCGGAGAGTTTGATTAGGTTCGTTACGGACAAGAAGGGCCATGATTTGAGGATAACGCACGGAAGACGATAGCGTGGTACTTGGCCAATAGGCGTGGGGCCACTCGTGAAGTAAGACACCT
>JAFPZI010000251.1 GCA_017417365.1 Synergistaceae bacterium | reverse complement strand
TCCCGAAGTGGCAGTGTTCGACCTGCCGATAGTGTTCGCGCGCTATGACGGTGATACGATTGATGCGGTGCTCAACGGGGACTCACAGTTCCACAAGAAGATGTCGGAGGCTTACGAGAGGGCCGGGCTTCACCTTCTGGGCTTCATGCAGAACGCTACGTACAGGCTCGCGACGGCAAACAGAGACATTAGGACTCTAACCGACTTCAAGGGCCTCCAGATTCGTACGATGGAGAACAAGAACCACATGGACTTCTGGACGGCAATCGGAGCTGCCCCCACGCCTCTGCCTTGGGCGGAGCTGTATATCTCCCTCCAGAACGGGACGGTCAACGCTCAGGAGAACGCCGCGGATACCTGCGTAGGAGCGCACTTTGAGGAAGTCCAGAAGTATTTGGCCTGCACGAATCACATTCTCTACTGCAACCAGATCTGCATCAACGACAAAATCTACAAGGCACTTTCACCCGAACACAGGGCGGTGCTTGATAAGGCAGTAGCAGAGGCATTGCAGGAGATGAGGCCGAGACTTGAGGAGATTGACAAGAGCAACAAGGATATTCTCATCAAGGGCGGAATGACCATGATAGAGTACGATAATGCATTCTTCTCTGACGTTCTCGACATTCAGGGAGTGAAGGACCTCTACAAGAGAATCGACGTTGCCACAAACGGTCTTGCGAATGTTCTCGTGGATAGTCTCGCAGCAGTAGCCAGGCAGTCAAGGCCGGAAGAGCCAGCACCCGCTCCTGCACCCGCACCAGCTGCTGACCCTGCACCTGCGCAGTAAGAGTCAAGCTCTGCCGTAATAGGCGGAAATTCTGCCCGGTCGTGTTGGTTCATGGCCGGGCTTTATCATAAGGAGGCGCAAACATGAGGAAAATTCTTAGTATCGCAATGGTTATGGTGATGGCATTCTGTCTCTGCGCTGAGGCATACACGCCCGGGACCTACACGGCAAAAGCTACGGGCTTCAACCCTGCCGTACCCGTTGAAGTTCAGGTAACGTTTGACGCTGAGAAAATCACGGAGATAAAGATTCTCAACCACGACGACCAGCCCTTCGGCCCGCAGGCATTCCCTAAGGTCATTTCCGCGATTCTCGAGGCACAGAGCACAAAAGTTGACGGCATGACGGGAGCCACAATGTCGTCGAACGCACTCAAGGCAGCCGTAGATGACTGCATAGCTCAGGCTTCGGGTAAGACTTCCGCAGTCGTCAGCAAGTTCAAGCCCGGGACCTACACAGCCACAGTTACCGGGCACAACGGACCTCTTACGGTAACTCTGACGGTAACTGAGGACAAGATTACGGAAATCAAGACCGACGGAATCGAGTCGCCCGGAATCGGTACGTCAGCCATTGAGCTTCTCACGAGCAAGATTATCGGCAATCAGTCAATAGCGTGTGATGCCGTCAGCGGAGCAACAGTAACGAGCGGTGCATTCATGTCGGCAGTTCGTGAGTGCCTGAAGCAGTCGGGAATCACTCTCTCAGTCCTCGAGGCCAAGCCCATAGCTTACCCCGCAAAGAAGGCTGAACCCGTCGAGATGGAAGCTGACGTGATAATCATCGGTGCAGGCGGTGCGGGATTTGCTGCGGCTACTGAGGCCCTCGAGAACGGAGCAACGGTAATCATCCTCGAGAAGAACGAGATGATCGGCGGGAACACTGCGCGTGCCGGAGGGACACTCAACGCCCCTGACCCCGAGAGGCAGAGCAAGATGAACCCTCCCGTTGAGGACAGCGTAGAACTATTCATCAAGAACACCCTAGAGGCCGGAGACTTCAAGGCTGACCCTGAGTTGGTGCGGGTACTGTGCACATACGCTCTTGACGCCCGGCACTGGCTGACCAAGCACGGCACAAAATGGACTGAGATGGTCTATCAGACAATCGGCGGTCTGTGGCCGAGAAGCATGGACGAGAAGGACAAGATAGCCTACAACGGGTTCATAGCACCTCTGGCTAAGGCGGTCGCTGAGATGGGCGGAAAAGTTGTGCTGAACTGCAAGGCCGAAAAGCTCGTTCCCGGTAGTGATGGACGTGTGAGCGAGGTTGTAGCTTTCGACACCAAGAACGGCCAAGAGTATCACTTCAAGGCCAAGAAGGCAGTGATTCTCGCGACAGGAGGCTACGCGGCAAGTGCTGAACTGGTCAAGAAGTATAACGGTCTCTCAGGGCTCCCGACTTCGAACGCTCCGACATCGACCGGCGACGGAATAACGATGGGTGTTGCTGTTGGAGCTGCTCTTGAGGGTATGGACTTCGTACAGATTCACCCGCACGGCAACCCAATGACGGGAGGGCTTCAGAGCCATTTTGCGGGGGTAATCAAGAACTCGATATACGTGAACAAACTCGGGAAGCGTTTTGTTGAGGAGAGCGGACGAAGGGACGTAATCTCCAACGCAACTATAGCGCAGCCCGGGCAGATTATGTACTCAATCTTTGACTCTGAGGGAGGGTTCTACGCAGGCGTTAAGGCTCTTCCCCCTGCGGAACTCGCTAACCTGACGAGCAAGGGCTATCTGTATGTGGGTGAGACCCTCGAGGACTTGGCCAAGAAGGCAGGGATTGACCCTGAGGGGCTGAAGGCAACTGTAGCGCGCTACAATGAGTTAGTGAAGGCCGGGAAGGATACGGACTTCAACAAGGATGAAGTTGAGCTGCCGATAGGGAAGGCACCGTTCTACTGCGTACCGTTGTCGCCGACTCTCCACCACACGATGGGCGGCCTGAAGATTAACACGGAAGCTCAGGTTCTGCGTGAGGACGGGAGCGTGATTGCCGGGTTGTACGCTGCCGGTGAGGTTACTGGAGGTATTCACGGGTCCAACCGAGTGGGCGGAAATGCCTTGACCGACGGCGTTGTGTTCGGACGTATCGCCGGAAGGAATGCCGCAATGGGCAAGTAGGAAGGCGTAAATATTTTTCCCGGTCGTGAATGACTCATGGCCGGGATTTTTTGTGTCTCACTTCTTGGCCAGAATCATTAGCCACGAGTGGGAGGGGTGATGTTCCGTGTGGATTTCCCGGAAGCCTGCGGACTCCAACGCACCCTCAATCTGTCCGGGAGTGTACGTGTTCATTGCGTCTATGACCTTCTCGAACCACAAGCTAGGTTTGTCCCTGCCGTCGGACTCGCTGACAATCATAAAGTGTCCTCCGTCCTTAAGAATCCTTCTGACCTCACCAAAACATTTTTCGAGGCCCGGCCAGAAATATATGGTCTCGAACGCCGTAGCTAAGTCAAACTTGTCGTCCTCAAAGTTGAGTGATGATACGTTGCCTTCAACGACCTCACAGCGTCCGGAAGCTATAGCGTCCCTGTTGCAGTCTTTGGCCTCCCTAACAGAGAGCGGAGAGTAATCCACTCCAGTAACCCTCGAGGCCGGGTACTTGGCCAGTAAGTCCTTGATGTTCTTTCCTCCTCCGCAGCCGAGTTCCGCAATTTCCGAAGGTTCAGGGATATTCAGGCGGGACAACCCCCAATGAGCCACGCGGGCATGAAAGATATTCATACCTGCAATCATGATTTTTCCGAGAGGCCCGGAAGGTTTTGCGGCATTGCTGAAGAATTTTTTGATGAGGCCCATAATAATTTATCTCCCTTCAAAGTTCTTAGGCACAAACTTTTTGGGGAAGATAATAGCATTGTCTTATGTCAGAATCAAACGCCTACATGAACCCCAAGCTGTGAAGTCCGAACGTCCACAAGAATATCGTGAACACTGATAACACCGTAGTTACGCACACCAGCTGCCCCGCCAACTGCCCGTCAGCACCCATCGCTACTGCCATAGGGTACGACGCTACTGCCGAAGGTGCCGCAAACACTATCATCATTGCGCACAAACTCGCCCCCCGAAATCCCATCAGGACTGACAACGGCATAAAGATTAACGGTACAACAATCATCCTCAGGAAGACCCCCCACAGCAATAATCTCTTGTCCGAGAGAGCTTCCGCCATGTCAAGCCCGACCCCCAGTGAGAGAAAGCTAATCGTTGTCGTTGAGTTCGCTATGTTCCTCACGACAGACCACACAGGAGCCGGTATCCTCAGTGCAAAGAACTTGAACACAAACGCAAGAATCGCACCGACAATCATCGGGTTCTTGAGAATCGCGAGGCACAACTTCCCGAACTTGGCCTGCCCCGAACGGTTAAGCTCAAGGATAACTGCCGAGAATATATTTATCGTCGGGATGACTAATACGCTCAGCATGATTACTGCACCGATATTGCCCTCACCGTAGAGAGCTTCACTCACAGCCACGCCGAACAGTATATAGTTCCCCCTCACGACAGCTTGGCCTATCACTGATGACTTGTTACCGTCTTTCGTGAGGAGCTTCGGGAAGGTCAGGCTGAAGGCGAAAATCGACAGCAGACAGACTCCCGCAAAGGCCATCTCCTTAACAGCGAAGCCTTGAGAAAAATCCATATCGTAAATATTCTTGAACATCAGGACAGGCATGAAGAGTATGAATATCAGCTTGTCATACTGTTTCATCGCGGGACGGGTGATATAGCTGCGCTTCCTCAGCACCACGCCGATCAGCATCAATAACATCATGGGCGTTACGACTCTTACGGCAGCAGAAAAACTATCACTCATAACATTAACCCCCTATAAATTAAATACTTCATTAATTTAGCCGCAGGGTACGAGAATTTCAACGCGTAAATCAGCAGAAAAGTATCATGCCGCCAGCTAGTGTATAATTGCAGTAAATATCCCTGAAGGAGTGAGAGAGAAATAATGTTTGGCGATTACACGTGGAATGTTATCGACAAAGAAGCGGAGTGCCTTGCGCAGAGGTTCCAGGCCGTAAGCAAGAACATAGCCAACGCAAACACACCGGGATATGCCCGCCATAACGTGTCGTTTGAGGACCAGTTACGCGAAGTCATGGAGCAGGACAGGCACCTTCACATGACGGTAACGGATGCCGGACACATACCTTCACACCCATTGAGGGTCAGGGACGTACACGCTGCCGACGCTAGGATAATGGACGAGCAGTACAGGCTTGACCTGAATAACGTAGACCCTGAGCGGGAAATGGCAGTGCTTGCGGAAACCCGGATGATGTACACGGGGTTCATGAGGATAGCTGCGAGCAAGCTCACGACACTTAGGAGCGTAATAGCCGGAAGGTAGGTGATAATCATGAAGATATTCGACAGCATGGAGATAGCCGGAAGTTCATTGACTGCGCACAGGTTGTGGCTTGACACGATTTCGTCGAACTTGGCCAACATCAACACGACTAGGACCAAAGCCGGAGGGCCGTACAAGCGTCGGGTGCCAGTGTTTGCTGAGATGCTCGACAGCACAATAGGAGGGTACCACGATATTGGGGGCGTGAGGGTTCTGGACATAACGGAGGACCAGAGCGCGCCGAGAATGGTGTACCAGCCGGACCACCCGGACGCAAACGCCGAAGGTTATGTGTCGTACCCGAACGTGAATCTTGTGCGTGAGATGACGGATATGTTAGTGGCGAGCCGGGCATATGAGGCAAATTTGTCGGTAGTAACGACAGGGCGTGATATGTGGAACGGTGCGCTTGAAGTTATGAGAGGATAGAGAGCTTCCCGGAGGCTGTGAGGTGAGGGCTTCCGGGAATTTTTGTGAGCTAGCTTATTTTTTTGCGCCGTGAGCACGGAGGAGGCTTATAACCTTATCATATTCTTCAGCATCGTTATCAGATTCACTAAGATCGTAAGCTCTTTCTCTCGCCCAATGCAAAGCCGTCTCGCCGTCATCGTTCTTAGCGTTGACGTTCGCACCATGCTTCAAGAGTAGCTCTACTGTATCCGCCTCTCCTTCTCCTGCTGCCGTATGCAAAGCTGTATTGCCGTCATCGTCCTTAGCGTTGACATCCGCGCCATACCTCAAGAGTAGTTCTGCTACTTTGGTGTTTCCCTGTCCTGCCGCATTATACAAAGCTGTCTCGCCGTAACTAGTCGCGTTGACATCCGCACCATACTTCAAGAGTACTTCTGCTACGTCTGAATATCCGCGGAATGCAGCTTCATGCAGAGCCGTACCGCCTTTATTCTCCTTAGCGTTGGCATTCGCGCCGTGCCACAAAGCTTCCTCAACCTTTCTGACATCACCCAATTTACAGAGGTTCAGGAACTTCTTATCACTCATAGCCTGTCCTTGTCGCCTTTGCGTAGAGACAGGTGCAGGAGTGGCCGCTGGTCTGCTCTGAGGCGAAGGTGTAACCACTGGTGCAGGGCTTCCTGTCCCAATCCGAACTTCAGGAACGTTCAGCCCTATCACCCTCGCTAACATGTTCACGAAATCCTCCGCTATGTCCTCACGCACAAAACAGTCAACTGTGTTCTTTATCTCCCTCCTTATTGCGGCGAGGCAGACATCACGAGACGCTTCAGTCTCCTTCAGGTACACAAGCCTCTTCAGAGTCTCGTTCCTGTGGACGACTCCCAAGAGAGACGCTTCGCCCTTGTGGTCGCCAGTGTTGTAGAAGTCCCGCAGTATCACCATAATATCCGCCCCCCCAGTCCTCTCGCTCCGCCCAGTGAACACACCCAAACCGTATTCACACTTGAGGTAGGTTAATGTACTCTCTAGGCTCTCACGGTCATAACTCAACATTATTCATTGCTCCTCTTACCCGTGAGCCTTGCCCAACGCTTATGCCACTTCTCTCGGGCTTCCAATCTTTCACCCAAATCACGAGACCCTACACCGTACACCAAGTACAGAATTATTCCCGACACAACCATAATGAACACCGTAGACGCACAACGCCTCCCCGACGCATTAATGTTGTACCCTTCGCGCCCTTCCTCCATCGTCATATTCTGGATGATCATCGCATACGTCTTCCCGTACGACGACTGGAAAGTAGCTCCCATATCGTACTCAGTGAAGAGCGCGTTGAAGTTCAGAGCGAACACCGCCAGAACACTCGGCAGAATTATTGGCAGCTTCACCTTCAGGAACGTATACACCGCAGAGGCTCCCAAATTCTTGGCCGCGTCCTCGAGTTCGTCATCAATCGCGTAGAACGCAGCCTTAATCATCCTCAGGGCAAACGGCAATTTCGTTACCGTATAGGCCATAACGATTAGGATTCTCACGTTCTCCCGCCAGTAAAGATTGTTCCCGAAAACGTACCAAACTTCACGGTTGAAGAATATCCTGAACGAGTAGCAGATTAGTATCGTAGGAAGTAGCCAGGGGAATAATAGGCAGCTCTCAGTTACGATTGCCCGCATCTTGTTCCTGTGCCTGAAGATATACGACACAGCCAGCACCACAATCACGCACGCCAACGCCGCCGCCACAGCAGACATCACGAACGACAGCCGAATCCCTCCCACAGCGTCGGAGTTCGAGAACACCCCGGAGATTGACCCGATTCGTGTCCTCAGCCTCCCGCGCGAAGTCATGTACTCGTAGTTCT
Source organism: Synergistaceae bacterium (assembly GCA_017417365.1). Classification (GTDB taxonomy): domain Bacteria; phylum Synergistota; class Synergistia; order Synergistales; family Aminobacteriaceae; genus JAFUXM01. The sequence continues at coordinate 8,611 of JAFPZI010000251.1, read as the reverse complement.
GAGTCCCGAAATAGTTCACTAGTGTCCAGTCCGAAAAGTTGAGCATCTTGCTCCTTATTGCCGGATAATTCTGGAACGAGAACAGCACTATCATCACTACAGGGGTCATGTAGATTATGAACAGAACGTAAGCGTAAACGTGAGCAAGAATATTCCAGAACGTGGAGTGAATCTTCTGCTTAACCAGTTTGGCCTTAGTCTTCGAGACAGAAAGATAATGCCCCTTGCGTTCATAGTGATTGAGGACGCTCAAGAGTATTATTGTGAACATCGCCAATATCACGCTCAAGAGTGCTGCTCGTGCCTGCGGGAAGGCCTCATCTGCCGAACTCGACCCGGCTAGACGGACAATCTCGGGGTTGATTGAGTTGTACCCGAGAAGAGTCGGTGCGGACATTGCGCAGAGCCCCGTGATGAACGTCATTACGGTCAGCGAGAACAGAGTCGGCAGGAGCGTCGGCATTACCACGCTGAACAGAACACGGAACGGACTCGCCCCAAGATTCCTCGCGGCCTCTACGGTGTTGTAGTCGATTCCCCTAATGGCATTGCGCAGGAACAAGGCGTGATTGGACGTACACGCGAAGGTCATTGTGAACAATACAGCGTTGAACCCCGAGAACCATTGACGATTCATCATCGGGAACATTTGAGCAAGCCACGTGGTCATCATTCCATTAGAGTCGTAGAGGAACTGATAGCCCGTAACCAGAGCCACACCAGAATAGATTAGCGTAGTCATGTAGCCCATCCGCAAGATTCCTGCGCCCTTGATGTCGAAGTATTCGGTGAGGAGGACAATACTTATCCCGACGACGTTGACGGTGAAGACGAGGCACACCGCCAATTTTAGTGAGTTCCAGACGAACAGGGGCATAGTTCCGGCCAAGAAGAACTTGATTACCGCGAGAGGGTCAATGTTCCCCTGAGCGTTGCGAGTTGTGAAGATTGAGGTTAAAGTGTTCAGGCAGGGCATGACCATGAATCCCAAGAACAGATACACGAACAGGACAGCCCCGAAGATTTTCGCGATAAACCCAGCGTCAAACGAGTTAGCTTTCTTCATGACAATCACCCCTTAGGATAGCTCATTATGTCTTCTAGACGGATGATTACCCTGACGTTGTCGCCGGGCTTGTAGATGTTTACGCCGTCGTTCTTCTCAATGACCTTGAGTGTCTGGAGTCCCGCCCTGATGTAGTACTTGATGTAGAGGCCGTAATACTCTTGGGACGAGATTACTCCCTCGAGCCCGTCGGAGTCTTCACGTTCCACGCGGATACGTTCGAGGCGGATGAAGTGATTGTGATTCTCGCTGAGGCCGAGTTGTGAAGTTATTGTGCTGTCGAGGCAATTGATGTCTCCGATGAAATTCGCAACGAACTCGGTGCTTGAGTGGTTGTAAATATCGTTTGGGGTGCCTGTCTGCTCAATGACTCCCTTGTTGAAGACGGAAATGCAGTCTGAGAGGGTCAAGGCTTCCTCTTGGTCGTGAGTAACGTAGATAGTTGTGATGCCGAACTCTTTCTGCATACTCTTGAGCTCATTGCGGAGCTGGACTCGTAGTTTAGCGTCGAGGTTGCTTAGGGGTTCGTCCATGCAGATTATTGCGGGTTCGGTTACGAGTGCTCTGGCGATTGCGACCCTTTGCTGCTGACCTCCTGAGAGCTGGCTGACGGCTTTAGCGAGCTGTTCACTTGTGAGGTCAACTTTTTCGGCGATGTCGCGGACTTTGCGGTCAATATCGGGCTTGGGGAGCTTCTTAATCTTGAGGCCGAAAGCTATATTGTCATAGACGGTCATTGTTGGGAAGAGTGCGTAAGACTGGAAGACTATACCGATGTTGCGCTTCTCGATTGGTACGTGTGTGATGTCTTGGCCGGCCATGAAGACGCTGCCAGAGGAGGGCTCAATGAAGCCGGTGATAGTGCGGAGGGTAGTAGTTTTTCCGCAGCCTGAGGGCCCAAGAAAGGTGTAGAACTGTCCTTCTTTGACGTGGACGTTAATATCTCTGAGGGCTTCGAAGTCTCCGAACTTGACGAAGATATTATTCAGCCTAATCAAGGTTAATGCACCTCCGGAAAAATTATGAATGGATGGAGTGAGTATAGCACAAAGTGTATGTGATATAATCTGTGGAAATTTTCCCAAGAAAGGACGTTTACAATGACGGATAAAGAGGCTATAATCCGAACAGCCGAACAGCCGAACAGCCGAACAGCCGAACCTTCCATGATTCGCTAGTGTCGATAATCATTCCCGCCTGCAACACAGCACAATACATTCACCGAGCAATAAAATCTTCCCTAAGACAGACCCACAAGAATATAGAGATAATCATCGTGGATGACGGGTCAACGGATGACACCCTGAATGTTGCGCGCGGCTATGCGGAGGAAGATGAACGCATCAAGATTTTCACTCAGGTCAACGCAGGAGTTTCGGCAGCACGGAATCGCGGGATAAGTGAGGCTCGTGGGGAGTACTTATACTTTCTGGACTCTGACGACTGGCTGGAGGACGAGGCAATAGAAGTAATGCTCGACGCTCAGGCGAAATACCCCGACAGACTAATAGCCGCAAACTTTTATGACGTTACTCAATCGCGGGGCAGGTTTTACGGCGTGCTCCGGCATGAGACACTGCATACAGGAATTATGAGTGTCGATGATGTCGCGGAAATATTTTTCACCAGCAAGGGTGCACATAACCTTCACGCAAAAATGTTCCGTACCGACATAATCAAGGATAACGGCTTGTGGTTCAGGACCGGCATTCATTACGGCGAGGACGGGGAGTTCTTGTTCAGGTATGTACACAAAACAGGCGGCAAGTTCTTTGTGGACAGACCGCTGGAGAACGTCCTTTGCCGTCAAGGAAGTGCTATGCATTCTCCGTTCTCCAAGAGGAAGCAGGAAAACGAGGACCCTATACAGCTGGAAATCGCCCACCCTTCCAACAGTGATATTACGCTGAAGTGGCTTAAGCTGTTTCACACCGAATGTATGTCTGTTAATCTGTCTCACGCTCTGTTTGGTGCGTCGGATTCAGGAAAGATACAGGAATTGCGCACTAAAGCAGGAAAGTACTTGCAGGACTACATGCACTCACCTGCTGTATCGATGAGGCGCAAAGCAAAACTATACTGCCGAATATTTCTGCCAATCACAGCAGCAAGGTGCACAGAAGCCGCCTTTAAACTATATTCCCTAGTCAATATCAGCATCAGGAAGCTAATTTGTCCCGCGAGGAAAATAGAGATATTCCCTCCCGCAGATTAGCAGGAGGGCGCAAACTTCCCAGCTAGCTCCCGGGCCCTCACCCCAGCAAGCTCAATGTACCCTATTGCGTCATCGAGGCTCTTCGGGGTGCTCACCTCACAAGTGCTCAACACCTCCTCAACAAGCCCAGCAATCCCAGTGAACCCTATCCTGCCCTCAAGGAACAAGTTCACAGCTGCCTCATCCGCACCCACAAGCAATGCAGGATACGCACCCTTCTTCCTCATGACCTCGCGGGCTATCCTCAGTGCCGGAAACCTCACAACATCCGGCTCATAGAACCTCACGTCATGCACACCAAACTCCGGCCTCCTGAACTCAGGAGCAGGAAAATACCTTTCCGGCCAGAACAAACACGACCCGGCAGGCAGCTTCATATCAGGTTCAGCCGCAAGCATCTTCACGCTACCGTCCTCGAACTCCACGAGACCATGAACGAACGACCCCGGCGAAATCAACGCATCAACCTGCCCGGCCTCAAGCCCGAACAAGTACATTGCCTCAATCAGCTCTATTCCCTTGTTCATGAGTGTTGCGCTGTCTATCGTGATCTTCGCCCCCATGTCCCACACAGGGTGCTTCAGGGCCATCGAGGGCGTTACCCTCTCCAGTTCCCCGCTCGTGAACTCACGGAACGGACCCCCCGACGCTGTAAGATATATCCTCCTCACGAACTCCCTGCGCTCACCGTGAAGACACTGCCATATCGCATTGTGCTCACTGTCCACAGGCCGCAATTGTTCGGGACTCTTCACCAGCGGCATAACCCAAGGACCCCCGACTACTATGCTTTCCTTGTTGGCGAGCGAGACAGTTTTTCCCGCCCTCAGTGCCGAACACAGTGCCTTAATCGCTCCCGTTCCTGACGAGACAAATAGAACATGTTCTATTTCTGGAAGACTCACTAACTCCTCAAGGCCGGCCTCGCCAGATTCCTCGTAGGCGTAAACTTTTCTCGCGCTCACCCCGAATTTTTCCGCGAGTGCCTCAAGTTTCGGTGAACGACGATTGGCCGCCAACGCACACACTCGAATCTTCTCCGGCCAAGAAGCACACACAGCCATCACTGAACTTCCCACGCTGCCGGTCGCACCAATTACCCCTACGTTCATGCAATCACCCTCAAGAACAGATAGCTTAGTAACCCGTTGAATAGTATGCTGTCGAACCTGTCAAGCATTCCCCCGTGCCCCGGAATCAGGCTGCCGGAGTCCTTCTCCCCGCTCTCACGCTTAATCAGGGATTCGGCCAAGTCCCCGACCTGCCCGGCAATTCCGCAGATGAACCCGATCATCATCAAGTCATTCGGCAGGGTGAACGAGTATATTGCGACCGCACACGCGAGAAGGCTCCCGATAAGTCCCGCAATGAACCCCTGCACAGTTTTTCCCGGGCTGACGTACTCGCACAGCTTCATAGTCCCGAACGCACGCCCCCCCAAGTACGCGAAGACATCACACGCCCAAGTGCACGCAAAAATCGTGATGAGTATCTCGCGGCCAACAATGTAGCTCCGTAACATTATCAGGCACGCCCAAGGCACAGCGATATAGAGCACTCCAGACACAGTCCCCCCCGCGCTAACGATTGCGTAACTCTCTGCACCGCGTGTAAGCTGCCTCCTGAAGACCTCCACAACGAACACCCCGCACACGCACAAAGCCAGAATCATGGCCAAGACTATTGCCTGCGGGTTGTCCTTCATGGCCGCAATCAGGAAAATCAGCGAGAAGATATACCCCACACCAGGTGAGGCCCTCATGACTTTACGCTTCGAGATGAGCCGGTAATACTCGGACATTGAGATTAACGCAATCAGTGAGGCCGTGATGTTCCAAGCAAGTCCGCCGTAATAGATTGTCCCGATAATTACAGCAACAACACCGACGCTGCTTAGTGCCCGGATTCTCAGCTCACGGTCAGCTCTTAAGCCCGCCATAGCGACGCTCCCTCCCTGCGTAGTCGTCGAGTGCCTTGCGTAGTTCATGCTCGTCGAAGTCAGGCCAATGAATGTCCGTGAAGTAGTACTCACTGTACGCGCTCTCCCACAGCCAAAAGTTGCTCAGGCGTAATTCTCCGCTCGTCCGGATAATCAGGTCAGGGTCTGGCACGTCGGGAAGGTAGAAATGATTCCTCAAGTCCTGTTCTGTTACTGGTCCTTTGCGGCCGGACTGGATTAGTGAGTTGACAGCGTCGAGGATTTCAGCGCGACCGCCGTAATTTATGCACAATATGAAGTCCAGAATCTTTTGGTCAGCTGTGTAGTCTTCAGCCCACTTCATTTGCGTCAATAAGTCCTCCGGCAGTTTGTCCTTTCGCCCGCAGAAGCGTATACGTGCACCTTCTGCCTTGATTTCGTCGACCTTCCTGCGGATGTAGTAGCGGAATAAGCTCATGAGGCCGGTAACCTCCATAACGGGCCTGTTCCAGTTCTCTGTGGAGAATGCGTAGACGGAGAAATAGCGGATTCCTTCACGCTTCACGAGCCTCACCATGTCTTCGAGCTTACGGAGTCCCGCACGGTGTCCCATGAGGCGGGGGAGATTTCTGCGCTTGGCCCAGCGGCCGTTTCCGTCGAGAATTATCGCTAAGTGTCTCGGTTTTCTGTCTTCGGTCATAATAATTCAGCTCCTAGTGTCAAGTTTTGCCAGAGTATCAAGTTTGGCCTTAAGTTTCATAATGTCCTGCCACGTGAGATATTTGGGGCTTCCCACAGCGTTGGACTCGTTGCGGAGTAAGTAGCTCGGGTGGAACATAGGGAAAACCTTAATCCCCATCCAGTCGGTAAACTCTCCACGTAATTTCGTGATGCCCTGTGAGGTTTTGAGCAGCCATTTCGTAGGAACGTTGCCCATAGTAACGACTATATCAGGGTGAAGGAGTGCTAATTGTGCCTCGAGGAACTCATTGCACGCAAGGGTCTCACGCACTGTCGGGTCCCTGTTTTCTGGCGGGCGGCACTTAAGGACGTTCATAATGTAGAGGGAACTGCGTGGGATTCCTCCTCCCTTCTCGAGAATATTAGTCAATAACTGTCCTGCTTTGCCCACAAACGGACGGCCTGACTCGTCTTCTTCCTCACCGGGAGCTTCACCGATGATTACGCACCGGCAGTTCTCTATTGGGCCTTCACCCAAAACTGTATTCTTTCTTGTCTCACACAGTTTGCACTTCCTGCATGAGGCTACGCGAGTTCTCAATTCTTCCCAAGCTGTGTTAATATCCATGATTCATAAAAATATCTCGTTTACCCTAATGTTTACCTGCCTAATCTCCATGCCGGTGAAGTAGCTCAATCCCATTCTCACCTTGCGCTGGAGAGTTTTCGCAATGGATAATGCGCTTCTGGTGCCCAAATTTAGGTCAATCTCTATGCTGAGTTCTATTCTGTCCTCGTCGGTGTGAAGGTCAATCTCGCGGATCTTCCTGACGTGGTCGCCGAGCTCAATCAAGTTCCGGCACATCTCGAGAATTGCTCCCTCGCCTATCGTAACTTTTCCGTTGAAGCTGAAGAGGGGCTTAACGATTGTGTTGCGTTCTTCGTTCTTGTCCCTGCCCCTGAAGAATCCCTTAATCTGGCTCACGAGTTTTCCGGCGAAGTTCTGCTGTATCTGCGCTTTTGCTGCTGGGACTACGTGCTGTTTCTTCTCTCTGCGCTCACGTAGGGCCATAGTGATTTCTTGGGGGCTGGCTATGTCGGTGATATTGATTGTCTTGACGGGTGGGTTAAGGCCGAGACGGGTAATTATCTTGTCGATCATGCCGTCCGAAGTGGCCAGTATCATTAATTTCTTGGGAGGGTTCTTAGTGAGGAAGCGGACTATTTCGTCCCTGTGGTCGGGGTACTCAAAGATTGCGCGCTTGATTGCCCGTAACCTGTTAATCTCGGATTTTGCGCTTCTTCCGGCCAAGATTCGCCCGTGCGAGATTACCAGACCATCATCTATTATGTAGTCTATGCCGTTCTGCTTGGCGACGTGGGTAGCTCTGTGGCTTTTTCCCGTGCCTGCAGGTCCTACGAATGCGTAAATCTCGATGTCAGATAAGCTCAACCCTCGCTCCTAACGCCCGTAATTTCTGGTCGATTGCCTCATATCCCCGCCAGACGTGAACCATGTCGTCAACTGTGGTTTCACCTTCCGCAGAGAGTCCGGCAATGATTAACGCTGCTCCTGCCCGCAAGTCCGTAGCCTTCACCGGTGCACCCTGAAGACGGTCAACGCCCCGAATTATCGCGACATCACGGGAAATCTGAATGTCCGCGCCCATACGGTTGAGTTCCTGAGCGTAGAGGAATCTTGCCTGAAAGACGCTCTCCTCAATGGTGCTGACTCCGCGAGCGAGTGAGAGAGCTGCGGCCATTTGGGGCTGTGAGTCCGTCGGGAAGCCGGGGTAGGGCATGGTCTTAATGGAGACTGGGTGAAGTTTTTTGCGTGAGGGACGCGGGAAGATTTCGACGACGTTTCTGCGGACTGTGAATCTCGCTCCGGACTCCTCGAGCTTGGCCAAGATTGCGTCAATGTGGGAGGGCACTACGTCTTCAACCTTGATGTGTCCGTTGGTCATGACTCCGGCCAAAATGTATGTGCATGCTTCGATTCTGTCGGGGATTACGCGTTCACGTCCTGAGTGTGCTTTGTCGATGCCCTGAATCCTAACGCCCCCGGTGCCCTCGAGTTCGACGGGGACTCCGACGCAGCGCAGGACGGCGGCTAAGTTGTCGATTTCTGGTTCGCGGGCAATGTTCTCGATGATTGTTTCACCCTGAGCGAGTGAGGCGGCCATCATGAGGTTCTCTGTGGCTCCGACTGACGGGAAGTCCAGATAGATTCTGCGGCCCCTGAGTCTGCCTTTGACGCTGGCGTGGACGACTCCGTTCTGGATGTCAATTTCCGCACCCATTTGCTTAAGGCCCTTGAGGTGGAGGTCTATGGGTCTGCTGCCGATTGAGCAGCCTCCGGGCAAGGGGAGGGAGACACGTCCGCAGTTAGCGAGGAGGGGGCCTAGTACGAGTGAGGACGCGCGCATTTTCCTGACGAGGGAGTCGGGGGCTTCCCACTTGAGTTCGGAGGGTGTGCGGAACGTGGCTTGACCGTTTGCGGTGTTGACCTCAACGCCGAGAGTCTGGAGGAGCTCAATCATTGTGTGGATGTCGTAGAGGTCTGGGACGTTGTCGAGCGTGAGGGTAGAGTCCTTGAGGAGCAGGGACACGGCCATTACGGGGAGGGCAGCATTTTTTGCGCCCTGAGTTTTGACGGTGCCCTTGAGGGGGAGGCCGCCGTTGATTCGCATTAGGTTTTTGATGTTAGTGTACCTCCTTTGCGGTGTTG
>JAFPZI010000250.1 GCA_017417365.1 Synergistaceae bacterium | reverse complement strand
ATTCAAGAGTGAAGGAGAAATTAGAAGCTCGAGCATCTTCTGCCGGACTACTGACGGAAGACGGCAAAAGCTATACAGCCGCGACAGGTAATTGTGTATACATAAAGGTTATGGACTTCAACGGTTAGTATTAGTTATTGCAGTAAATACACATACGCGGTCAGGCTCCCGGGCTTGGCCGTTTTTCTTTTCCCGCTATAATTCTTCCCGCAAAGGAGGAATCCCACAATGCCCCACATCATCGCAATCGAATACTCAGAAGCCCAGCGCAGACAGCTCGCCGAAACCCTCGACTCCCTCACCAAATCAGGCCGGCCACTCTCCGCAAAGTACGAAGCCCAAACTTTCGGCACTTGGCCCGAACTCTTCAGCTCACTAATACAGCCAGGACTATTCGTCTCACGTGAGTCCTTCGTCATCGAGGACCCCGACTCTCTCGGACCCTTCCCCGAAGACTTGGCACACCTAATCGAGGACTCTGACTCCGACACCGTCATAGTGTTAGTCTTCACCGGCGACACCAAGACCCTCAAGCCCATAGCCGGCAAAATCACCCTAATCAAGCCCGAACCCCAAATAGCCCCGTGGAAGCGTCAGTCGTGGCTCTCAGACTTGGCCAAGACAGAAGGCTTCTCGCTGGACCCCGACGCTGCACAACTCTTGGCAGACAGCATTGAGTCTCAGGAGGAACTGCGCGGGGAAGTCCTCAAGCTCGGCCTATTCGCTGAGGGCAGAACGATAACCGTCGAGGACGTTGAAGCCCTATCGTTCGACGAGGGAGGCAGGGCACAAATGATGTTCCTTGACGGAATGTGCGACAACAAACCCCAAGACGTTGCCAGAGCCGTAAAGTTCCTGCGCGAAGACTCCCCCCTTCCCGTCCTCATAGCAATAACCAACAGGTTACGCCCCGCACTAATGCTCTCGTCATTCCCTCCAGCCTCACAGACAGACGCGCTCAAGGCCTCAGACAATGACCCCGTCAAGAAGAAATACGCCGTCAACAAATCCCGCAATGCCCTCAAACATTACGGACCCGACCGAATCAAACGCTTCATTCTCGGGGCAATAAGGCTCTCATTCTTGGAGAAGACCGGCAGAGCAGAAGGCTGGGAGGGCTTCGAGTACATAATCTGGGAACTCATGGCCAAAGCCGGACAAGTTATGAATGCCTGAAATCTAGTATAATATACGTATCCACAACAAGGAGGTGCAAGGAATTATGCAGGTTACATCAATGCTTTCTGCGGGATATTTGGAGCCGATGATGCAGAGAACTTCACGAGTCAGTGAGGCCGTCCAGAAGACCGACCAGGACAAACAGGCTAAGGAACAGGAAATTCTAGCTGAGGAACAAGCCCTCAAAGCCAAGCTCGGCAGTGATGCACAAGTCCACACGGTGTATCACTATTCGCTCGGCACCGACGGAAGACGCTACATCACCGGCGCATCGGTAACCATGAAGGGCACTGAGGAACAACTCAGCCGTGTAAGCGGAGGAGTAACAACTGAGGACCTGCAGACTAAGGAGCAGCAGACCCGCGAGTCCCAGAGGTCCGACGACACTCAGAGCATCATAAAGTCCGAAGCCGAGAACCCTGAAGCCCGCAGTGAAGACCCGCAAGAACAAGCCCAAATCCGCGAGCTTGAGCAGACACAGCGCGAAGTCATAGCCCACGAAGCAGCCCACCAAGCAGCTGCCGGAGAGTTCGGAGGAGGAGTAAGCTACACCTACACCGAAGGCCCCGACGGCAAGAGATATATCACCGGCGGAGAAGTCCCAATCAGGATGAAGACCGGCTCAACTCCTGAGGAGACAATCAGGAACATGGAGCAGGTACAGAGGGCGGCACATTCTCCTGCGGACCCAAGCGGACAGGATATGAGGGTTGCTGCCAAAGCTGCGGCAATAGAGTCTAGGGCACGGGCTCAAGCTGCGCGTAAGGAGGATTCGGACTCGGCGGAACATCCGGCTAAAGTTGCGGAAGGTACACCCGTGTTCAGGGCGGTTAATCAGGAGGACGAACATACAGACCCCAACAAGAATGGTGTTGCGTCCGTGTTGGCGGCAGTGAAGGAGTACCAGATTCAGAGCCTTATCCCTGCTGCGTAAATTTTCCTTAACGCAAGGAGGCAGTATTAATTGAACTCTCATAGCCGATTTTTTGGGCGGTCATTGCTGTTATGGTGATGGCCGTATTGTAGTTTGTCCGCCAATCTTCACAGCCTCTAGGAGGGGGAATTTTTCTGCCTTGCTATAATTGGACAAATCCCCCGGTGAGGTGAAAATTCATGAGCGTCTTTGAACGTATGCTTAACACACAGGCCTTAATGTTCATCTATGTAGTTATGGGAATCCTCATGGCCAAGACAAAAATTCTCAAGCACGAAGCCCGGTCCAGCTTCATACGTCTTCTATTGGACATCACATTACCCTGCATGATTCTGAACTCGTTTAACGTGGAGATAGGGATTGAGGAATTGATCTCTGCGGGAAAAATTATGCTGATCTCGTTTGTGTGCACACTAATAGCTTGGTCGACGGCAAAAATCCTCTGGCGCAATGAGCCCAAGAACCGTAAGGCCGTCCTAGAGTTCGCGACTCTGTTCTCGAACGCCGGGAATGCCGGACTGCCGATAGTGTCTTCTGTGTTCGGTGCTGAGGGAGTGTTCTACGCGTCGTTCTACCTGATTCCGATTCGGGTGTTTATCTGGACGTTAGGGTTGTCGTTGTTCGTTGACGAGGTGAATTTCCGGGCCCGCATGAAGATTCTCGCGCGCACCCCGAGTCTTGTGGTGGTGTTTGTCGGGCTTGGGTTAATGGTCCTGCCGTTCAAGCTGCCTAGTGTGGTGTCCGTTGCTGTGAAGAACATCGGGGACATGACGGGGCCGCTGTCAATGATGCTGATTGGTGCGGCGTTGGGTGAGAGCGATATACGTTCTGCGTTCGACTTTGGGGCGTTCAAGCTGACGGCTGTACGGCTGGGTGTGATGCCTGTGCTGTATATATTCCTGCTGAAGTATGCTGGAGTTGAGGCAATTCTGTGGCAGGTAGTGGTGGTGTTGACGGCGATGCCAGCTGCGGCGAACACGGAAATTATTGCGGAGATGTACGGGAAGGACTATCAGTTTGCGGCGAGGTGTGTTGTGGTGTCGACGATAATATCCCTCGTGAGCGTGCCGGTTCTGACTCTGCTGTTCTAGTGTAGAATATAGTGCGATTCCAAATTATCACGAGGTGAATATTCTATGACGAAGGCGAGAAGTTTAGTGTTATCCCTCCTGTTGTGCCTGCTATGTAGTTCTGCGTACTCTGAAGTAATTATTTCAGGGGGGGGGGGTATAAGTAATTTTCCTGATGAGATTTTCAGGGAATATGTTAGTGAGAATTTTGACACTGACGGAGACGGAGTACTGAGCGATTCGGAACTCGAGGCAGTAGTGAGGATCGACGTAATGGGGCTTGGGGTTGCGTCGCTGAGAGGAATTGAGCACTTCGGGGAACTTCGGGAATTGGAGTGTTCGTACAACTATCTTACGGAACTTGATGTGAGTGCGAACGCGAAGCTGGAGAAGCTGTATTGCTGGGACAATCTGCTTACGGCCATAGACACCAGCAGTAACCCTGAACTTCTGGAGCTGTCAGTGAGGAATAATCTGATTCAGGGGGTTGACGTGAGCCGTAATCCGAAGCTGAGGTTATTATCCTGCTGGAACAACCAGATTAGTGCATTGGACGTGAGCAACAACCCCGAAATAGTCAGCCTTGACTGCCAGATTAACCAGATAACGACTCTTGATGTCAGATTTAACATCAGCATGAAATTCCTTTCGTGTAACTATAATCAGCTTGCAGAACTTGATGTAAGCAAGAATATCACTATGACGAGGCTGCAATGCGCAGGGAATCAGTTAAGTGTATTAGATGTCAGCAATAATCCGGCTATTGAGGTATTGTCTTGCTGGGAAAATTACTTAACATTCCTAGATGTGAGCCATAATCCCAACTTGGATGGGTTAGACTGTAGCGATAATAGTCTAACCGCTTTAGATGTGAGCCGTAATCCCGCCTTGACCGTGTTATACTGCCACAGCAATGACCTGACCGTACTAGACGTGAGCCACAATCCCGCCTTGACCGAGTTAGACTGCAACGAAAACAGCCTGACCGCACTTGATGTGAGCCAGAACCTCGCTTTGACTACGTTATACTGCCACAGCAATGACCTTACCGCACT
>JAFPZI010000249.1 GCA_017417365.1 Synergistaceae bacterium | reverse complement strand
GCTGTGAGCTGTGAGCTGTGAGCATTATACACACACATAACTTCTCGTCAATCCTTTCTCCATATGAATTTGGCCAATTATACCATAAAGAATACCCTGCGCAGAGAACCTCAACGACTCCCCGCGCAGAGCAGAATTTTTTACGCCATCACGCTCAAATCCCCGGCGGTCATCAAGAGATCATTGCACTTGGCCAAGAGCGATAGTCTGTTGTTCCTCACGGCCTCGTCCTTGTCCATCACCATAACGTCGTCAAAGAACTTCGCAACTACAGGAGACAGCTCCGCGAGCATCGTCGTGAGTTCGTGCCAGTCATACACCTTCACTGCCTCACTCACTCCGCCCTCAAGACGAGCAACCGCCCCATACAGCTCACGTTCTGCCGGAATCTTCATCAGCGACTCATCAGGTGCGGAAGCCGGAACGTCCTTAGCGTTCTTCTGCAGGATGTTCTTCACCCTCACAGCAGAATTGGCCAGTGCCCCGAACCACTCTTCACCCTTGACGCTGCTCAAAGTCTCAATCAGCCTCAGTGCCTGGTAGGGGACATTCCCCGCAACGTTCACGCCCAAAGTGGAGAGCTCGTGAGTGTAGCCGCGCTCCTTAAGCTGTACAAGCAGCCTCTGCCTCAAGAACTCCATAATCTTGTCCTGAGTCGCAGAGTCTACCTCGTTGATTCTGCATGCCTCGTTCACAGTGTCAGACATGTTGAAGTTGTACTTGCGCGCAAAAAGTATCTCGTTGATGCACCGGGCCGCACGCCTCAGCGCGTAGGGATCCTGAGACCCTGTAGGCTCAAGCCCGACTTTGTGGCAGGCCGTGATGATATGGACACGTTCAGCGATTCCCAGCACAGCCCCAACGTCGTCCGTCGGAGTCTTATCGCCCGCGTACTGTGGCAGGTACTGTTCATGCAGGGCCAGTGAGACTCTCGGGTTCTCCCCTGAACACTTCGCGTACTCACGACCCATAACGCCCTGAAGCTCCGGGAACTCGAACACCATAGACGTAACCAGATCGGCCTTCGACAAATACGCAGCTCGGTCAACGAGAGGGGCTATATCGTGTTCGCCGTAAGCATCGCAGAGCCACAGGGCAAGTTTTCGGGTCAGCATGACTTTATCGTAGACGCTCCCGAGTTTCTCCTGATAGGTTACGCTCTTCAGACGCTCGACGAAAAGCGCAAGAGGGGTCTTCCTGTCCTCGTCCCAGAAGAATGCAGCATCCTCAAGACGGGCACGCAGAACACGTTCATTCCCCTCACGGATAACGTTCATGTTCGCTACTAGGTTGTTGCTGACACCGATAAAGTGCGGAGCTAACCGGCCGTTCTTGTCGCGATTTCGGACGGCTAAATACTTCTGGTTCTTCTTCATCGACGTTGTGAGGACCTCTTCAGGAATCTCGAGATACTTTTTGTCGAAGCTCCCGATGAACGGCACAGGGTATTCTACCAAGTACAAATTCTCCTCAAGAATCCCCGCGTCCATCTCTACCTCGTAATTGCCCTCAAAATCTTTCTGGATGTTCGCTATTGACGTGCGCATCTTCTGGAGGCGTTTTTCCTGGTCAAGAATTACGTTGTTGTCATACAGCAGGTCAAGATACTCGGAAGCGTTCGGAATCTCTATCACCCTACGGCCCATGAATCTATGTCCCGAAGTCGTCCGACCACTCTCAACAGTCCCGAACGTGAACGGAATCACCTTGTCGTCAGCGAGCGCAACAATCCACCTCACAGGACGGGCAAACCTCACGCCGGAATTGTCCCAATACATGCTCTTCGGGAAAGTCAGGCCCGAAATTAACCCGCTAAGGATTCCCGGCAAAACCTCAAGCGCACTCTTGCTCTCCTGCCTCACCTCTGCCGTTATGTACTTCACCCCGTTAATCTCGGCTTCCTTGAGGCCGCTCACTGCAACACCCTTGCTCTTGGCAAAACCTATTGCGGCCCTCGTGGGTTCTCCGTTCTCGTCATAGGCGGCACTCAGTGCGGGGCCCTTGAAGGTCTCTACCTGTTCGGTTTGGGAGTCGCTAACGTCCGTAATCATCACCGTTAATCTTCGGGGTGTCGCGTATGTCCTAACGTCCCGGAACTCCAGACGGTTTGCGGCCATTGACGACTCCGCTCGTTCCTTGAGTGAGGCCAAAGCGTCAGGGATAAATCTTGAGGGTATTTCTTCCGTGCCTATCTCCAGCAATACGTTCTTAATCGCCATGTCATTAACTCCTGTCGTCGTCAAAGTAGTTCCCCGTTGCCCTGCTGAACTTGTCCATAAGCGGGAAGTTCATTGCTTCTCTCTGTGCCCTGTAGCCGGATGCGCACTTGCACGCCAGCGCACGAACTCGCGAAATGTAGCCGGTCCTCTCCGTTACGCTGATTGCGTTTCTCGCGTCGAGGAGGTTGAATGTGTGGGAACTCTTCAGGACATAGTCATACGCAGGAAGCACTAATCCCTTGTCGATTAACCTCCCGGCCTCAGTCTCGTACATCGCGAAGAGCTGGAACAACATATCTGTATCCGCGTCCTCAAAGTTGTAGTGTGAGTGCTCTATCTCGCCCTGAAGGTGAACATCCCCGTAATTCACGTTCCCCGACCACGTCAGGTCGTAAACGTTGTCGACTTTCTGGACGTACATAGCGATTCGTTCGAGGCCGTAAGTGATTTCTGCCGGGACGCTCTCCATGTCGAGGCCCCCGAGCTGCTGGAAGTAAGTGAACTGCGTAATCTCCATGCCGTCAAGCCAGACTTCCCAGCCAAGCCCCCACGCTCCCGTAGAAGGGTTCTCCCAGTCGTCCTCAACGAAGCGAATATCATGCTCCGAAGCGTCAAGGCCAAGTGAGGCTAGACTGTCAATGTACAACTCCTGAATGTTCGCTGGTGTCGGCTTGATTATCACTTGGTACTGATAGTAATGCTGGAGGCGGTTCGGGTTCTTCCCGTAGCGTCCGTCCGAAGGCCTGCGTGAAGGCTCAACGTATGCGACCCTCCACGGCTCAGGGCCAAGTACTCGGAGGGCAGTTGCGGGGTTCATTGTCCCTGCTCCAACCTCGATGTCGTAGGGCTGCTGAATCACGCAGTCATGACGAGCCCAAAAGTTTTGCAGCCTGAAGTATATTTCCTGAAAGTTCAAGTTATGTGTGTCTCCTCTCGTTGATTACTTGGTTGATGCGAAGTGCGCCCCGCCCGCAAGGTACGGCACAGGATTCACCTGAGTATCGTTTATCCTCACCTCAAAGTGCAGGTGGTTCGCCGTTGAACGCCCCGTGCTGCCAACGTAGCCGATTACCTGACCCTGCATTATTCTCTGCCCCTCGATTACGGCAACACGTGAGCAGTGTGCGTAAAAAGTCTTAATGCTCCCGCCGTGGTCCAGCATCACGAAATTTCCGTAGCCCCTGAAGCCCGGAGTTGTGTTTGTGCCGGTCCTTACCACTATTCCGTCTTTTGCTGCGCGTATTGGTGTCCCTGCCGGCATGGGTATATCTATGCCTTGATGTCTGCGCTTGCCCCTCCAGCCGAATTGAGAAGAGATCTTGCCGTCAACAGGCCACATCATTTTTCCGCTGAGGCTCATTTGTGGAATAAGCTGCTGGCCCGGTCTGCTCGGAGTTATCCTGTAGTAGGGAGCGTAGCCGCTTGGTGCACCGAACCCGCTCAAAGCGTCGGCAGCTGTGGGTGTTTTGGGAGCTGCACTCTTGGGGAGCCTGACAACCTGAACTTTGTCGCCGGAAATTATGAGCCTCATTGGGCCGTTGGACGAGTCGCCGTTGGGTGAGAGCACGATTATCGGGTCAGCTAGGCCGGGGATGTCGGGCTGTGGGGGTTTGGGCTTGGCCGTGAGGATTTTGTCGGGCTTTGCGGTCTGGGCTATGACCTTCGCGGGAGTCTCTGGGGCTGGTGCGGGTCTGGGTGTGGGTGCAGGTGCGGGCTTGGGGGATTCGGCGACGGGTGCGGGAGTCGGCGTGGGTGCCTGTTCCTCAGCGAGGAGGCGGGCTAAATCCTCGTCGACTTTCTGCGGAAGAGGCGTAACCCTGCCTGCCTGTTTGGGAGTCTCTGCGACTGGCTCGGGTGCGGGAGTCGGTGTGGGAGTCTCCGCGACTGGTGCAGGAGTCGGCTTGGGGGTCTCAGGTTTTGGTGCCGGTTCCCCAGCGAGGAGGCGGGCTAAATCCTCGTCGGTTTTCTGCGGAAGAGGCGTAACTCTGCCTGCGGGTTTGGGGGTCTCTGCGACTGGTGCCGGAGCGGGTGCAGGTTCGGGTGTCGGCTTGGGAGTCTCGGGTGCCACTGCCCTTCTGGCGGCTGCTCCGCTGGTTACTGGGACTAAGGCCGTAGGTTTCCACGCCCCAGAATGCTGCCAAATCGCGAGAAGTTCCGCGTGGTTCGCAGGCAGAAATATTGTCCTCCCTGACGTTATGCCGTTCATGTCCATCTTGTTCGCCCACAGAACGTCCTCCAGTTTCACGTCATGGGTGAAGCAATAGCTCTTCAGTGCCGCAATGTCCGAAGATACGTTGTCGGTGAAAGTCATTGTCTCCCATTTTCCGGCCGCGTTTGCCGAAGCCGCCAGTGCCAAAAGTATTAGTAGTGCCGTTGTTATTCTCTTCATCCTATACCCTCTCCGTTACTATTCTGAATCCTGCTTTGGCCAATTCCTGCTTAATCATCTCTATCTGTTCGTCATTGAGAGTCTCAAGGGCTAACTTCAGGAAGCATGAATTTATGGCCATGTTAGTATCTCCGTGATCGTAGTAGACCGACACGACATTAGCCCCGCATGAAGCAATAATCTCGCTGACCTGCTGCAATTGTCCGGGCTTGTCGACGAGCTCAATGGTCATGTTCACATTGCGTCCCGTCATCATGAGGCCCCTAGTTATTACCCGCGACAAGATATTTACGTCAATGTTGCCTCCGCTGACGACACAGACGGCTTTGCGTCCCTCTATTGGGAGTTTGTGGAACATTGCTGCGGCCACAGGAACAGCTCCCGCACCTTCGGCAATGAGCTTCTGCTTCTCGATGAGTGCAAGAATTGCGGCGGCTATCTCGTCCTCAGACACGCACACAATATCATCAACGTACTTGCTGATTATCTCGTAGGTAGTCTCACCGGGATTCTTGACTGCGATTCCGTCGGCAAACGTTGAGACCGAGTCCAAAGTCTGTCTCTGGTGTGCCCGGAATGAGTTGAACATTGACGCAGCACCAGAGGCCTGAACACCATAGACTTTCACGCTGGGCTTGAGGCTCTTGACGGCAAACGCAATCCCCGAAATCAATCCTCCTCCGCCGACTGGGGCAATTATCGCTTCAACGTCCTCTAGCTGGTCGAGAATCTCCAGGCCTATCGTTGCCTGCCCTGCTATGACGTAATCGTCGTCGTATGGGTGAATGAACGTTGCGCCTGTCTGTTCAACTATCTCTAGAGCTCTGTCGTGAGCGTCATCGTAGACTCCCCTGACGAGTTCGACATTTGCGCCTAGCCTTCGAGTGCTGTCTACCTTCATGACCGGTGCGGAGTCTGGCATGCAGATAGTTGCGGGGATGCCTTTTCGGGATGCGGACATTGCGACACCTTGGGCGTGGTTGCCGGCACTGCACGCTACGATTCCTCTGGACTTTTCCTCGTCGGTCAGCTGGGAGATCTTGTAGTAGGCTCCTCTGAGCTTGAAGCTGCCGGTTACTTGGAGGTTTTCGGTCTTGAGGTATAGATTATGGTTTTCGCTCAGGTTAGGTGCGGCTATGAGGTCAGTTTTTCGGGCGCACTCCCTGAGAATATATGCTGCTGTGTAAACTTTATCCAGGGTAAGCATTGAGTACCGTTACAAGAGACTCATAAAAAGTTGCTCACTTTTTTGCTCCCTTACTCGTTCTACGCGTCCGCTTTCACATATGCTACTCACGTTTGGTGTAACGCTCCAGAGTCTTCAATTCCCGACTAACGTATCGGTACATAACTTCTTACGCACTGATAAGGTTGAATATTTTGCGGACAGAACCCTAGTACAGCTTGATTATCGCCTCTAATTTTCTCTGCCCAACCCGCCTATATTCAGTTCTCAATGAGACACCAATTAAGGCGGATTATATCACTTCAGCCGGAAATCTTCATGTCTCCTGTAAACGGTTTAACCTCCTTTCGTTATTATAAAAATGTTGAGGCTTTATAACAGTTCTCAAATTTGCTAACTGTTAGTTTACCCTCTTTCTATATACATTCATAGTCAATCACACTCCAATTTATGATGGGCAATATTATAGCAATATCCGCTGAAATATAGAGATAAGAATCACAAAGATTGGGTAAAAATCAATGAATGTTTTGCGGATTGATGGGTGTAGAGTTTTTGTGAGTGAGTGTGATGGTGTGGGGTGCGTTCACGGGGTGTGTTGTGCGCAGTGTGGGACTGAGTGTAGGAGACCTGCGGGACTCGATGGCGGTGCACTAACTGGAGGCTTGCGAGTTTGTGTGTAACCGCTAAAATAGAACATGTTCTATTTATTCACGAGGAGGGTAATTCTCAATGAAGGTTTTGCTGATTAATGGCAGTCCCAACGAGAAGGGCTGTACGTTTACGGCTCTCGAGGAAGTCGCCGGGAGTCTGAACAAGAACGGGGTCGACACAGAAATTTTCTGGATCGGCAAGAAAGCGGTGCAGGGGTGTATAGGGTGCTTCAAGTGTTCCGAGCTTGGGCACTGCATCTTCAACGACAAAGTGAACGAACTCACGGCACGCCTTGACGAGTTCAACGGAATAATTATCGGTTCTCCCGTGTACTACGCCGGGCCTGCGGGGAGTTTGTGTGCGTTCCTAGACAGATTCTTTTTCTCCGGCGACAGTTCAGCGAACGAATCGAAATTTGCCAACAAACTAGGGGCTTGTGTAGTGTCGTGCAGGAGGGGCGGAGCGTCTGCAGCGTTCGACCGTCTCAACAAGTATTTCACGATAAAGAACATGCCTATAGTGTCGTCGCAGTATTGGAATCAGGTTCACGGGTTCACGCCTGAGGATGTGCGGAAGGACCTTGAGGGTATGCAGACGATGAGGACACTCGGTGAGAATATGGCGTGGCTTCTGAAGTGCATTGAGGCAGGAAGGAAGGCTGGAGTCCCTGAGCCAGTGCACGAGGAGATAGTTTTCACGAACTTTATCCGCTGAGAAAAGTAAGAGCCTCCCCGCGTGGGAGACTCTTTGTGTATTGTGTGTTGGTTGGTTGTAGGTTATCGTTACGTCATTTGGGGCTAGCGTACCTGAAGGCAGACTGTTACGCCGCCTGCATAAGCTGTAGGGGATTCTTCGTCCTCGTCGTCGTATACCTGCCCGACTGACTGGACGAATCTTTCTTGTGCCGCCTTATTCGCAAGTATCAAGCCGACCTTCGTATCAGCCGCCGGTAATGTGTAGGTCAGCCACCATGTATTGTCAGTGTGAACCGTGATAAGATATTTGCCGACGTTAGTCCCTGAAGTGCCGAGAATTGAAGCTACACTCTTCATGTAGGGGGTTATCCCTGTCTTGATTGTTTCTCCTGTCTGTGTTTCTGACTCACATTTTGCCTTGTTGTCAGCGTAGTACATGTTCATAGCTGCGCTGATAATTCTCAGGTCCTCAACTACCTTGTTAGCGTTGGCTATGTTGTTGGCCTCCTGCCCCGAAATCATGCCCATCGCTCCGAGAATACCCATTACACCAATAACAATAAGTAACTCCATGAGCGTGAATCCTTTGCGCATTTTCCTCATAATTTGTCCTCCTTCTTTGTTCTCCGTCAAATAGTGCTGTCTTCCTGCCTTACCTACACACCAATAACAACAATCAGAAAAATTTGCACACAACTACTCACGCCACACATGCCTTGTGGTATAATGACCATATAGACAAAGTAAACGCTAGGCACAGTTGTGCGCACCATTTACCTTTAGACAGGAAAATTATAGCGTAAAACTTTGTCTATTTCTTTATGCGTTCATAATTTCTTCACGGCTTCCTCAACTCATTACTTCCCGTCCTAATTCAGTAAGGTAAATGCCCTCACACCACAAGACTCACCCAATCTTGATAAAATTAGTTGCATATGCTATCCTTTGCGAAATTCCAAGACAGAAGGGAGACGACTTTTCGTGAGGCTTTCGACTACAGCACGTTACGGACTCCGGGCAATGTCGGACCTTTGCGCTCATTCCCCGAACGGTGAGCCTGTACCAGTCAGCGACATAGCTTCCCGCCAGAATATCCCGGTGAACTACCTCGAACAGCTCTTCGGGAAATTGAGGAGGGGCGGAGTTCTCGGCAGCGTCAGGGGAGCTCAGGGGGGCTACTTGCTGGCGAGGAGTGCCGGAGAGATCTCCATTGCCGACATTCTTCAGGCACTGGGTGAACCGTTCATCTTCGGGTCATGCCAGACGGACAAGGGCTGCGAAAACGCTGTAACCTGTCCTACGTTCAGCTTGTGGCGCAAGGTCAAGAGTTCAGTTGATGAGATTCTCAGGACTACCACGCTCGCGGATATTACCGACGAAAAGATTTCCCTTCTTGAGTGCCTCAGCTCCGACCCAGAACGCGCAGAAGCAAGGCACAGAGCAGAAGCAAGAGCATCAAGGGAGGTATAACTATAAATGTTTGTCTACATGGATCACACAGCCACAACGCCAACTAGCCCCGAAGTCTTTGCGGCAATGACCCCATATTTCAGCGAGGTTTTCGGGAATCCGTCCAGCGTGTACTCATTCTCACGCAAGAGCCGGGCAGCCATCGACAAAGCCCGCTCACAAGTCGCATCAGCCCTGAACGCTGACCCTTCGGAAATATTCTTCACGGGTTCAGGAACGGAGGCCGATAATTGGGCACTGAAGGGCACTCTGGAGAAGGCCAAGCTGGCTGGGAAAAATCACCTCATCACCACGAGCATCGAGCACCACGCAATACTTCACACGGCCGAATACCTGCACAAACTTCACGGCGTCGAAGTAACGTATCTGCCTGTGGACTCGGAGGGCAGAGTGAGCGTTGACGACGTTCGGAACGCTATCACCGACAAGACCGCGTTAGTGTCCGTGATGTTCGCGAACAACGAGGTCGGGACAATTGAGCCGGTAGCCGAGATCGGTGCGTTGTGCCGTGAGAGGAAAATACCCTTCCACACCGACGCAGTACAGGCCGCCGCCCACCTGAACATTGACGTTAAGGCCATGAATATAGACATGCTCTCGATGTCAGCGCACAAGATGTACGGCCCCAAAGGAGTCGGAGCGTTGTATTTGCGCAAGGGTCTCAGGCCTGAGAATTTCGTTCACGGTGGGGCGCAGGAGAAGGGACGCAGGGCAAGCACTGAGAATCTCGCGGGCATAGTGGGGTTCGGTGAGGCTATGGAGATTCTCAAGGGCAGGCTTGAGGAGGACAAGGCCATTAACTCCGCGCGCAGGGACAGGCTGATAGCTGGCATTCTCGAGCGCATTCCACACGCGAAGCTCAACGGTGCTCAGGGTGAAGAGAGATTGCCGAACAATATCAACTTCAGCTTCATCGGAGTTGAGGGAGAAACGTTGCTGCTTGACCTTGACGCTAAGGGAATAAGTGCGTCGACCGGCAGCGCGTGTTCGTCGGAGAGCCTTGACCCATCACACGTACTATTAGCACTTGGCCTCAAACACGAGATGGCTCACGGGTCATTGCGCTTCACGATAGGCCGGCTGACTACGGATGAACAGATAGATTACGTGCTTGAAGTCCTGCCCGAGATAGTAGCGAGACGGCGGGCAATGTCGCCATTGTGGGAAGACTACACTAAATCGTTAGGAGAGTAATAGATTATGGCACTGGATTACAGCAAGAAGGTAATGGATCACTTCATCAACCCTCGCAACGTAGGAGAAATTCCCGACGCTGACGGAGTGGGTGAGGCAGGAAACCCCAAGTGCGGGGACATCATGAAGATCTACCTGAAGGTCAACCCCGACACGAAGATTATCGATGACGTGAAGTTCAAGACGTTCGGGTGTGCTTCGGCTATAGCTTCGTCGAGCATGGCAACGGAGATGATTAAGGGCCGGACGGTTGACGAGGCGTGGAACTTGACGAACAGTGCAGTAGCTGAGGCACTGGACGGGCTGCCGCCGATAAAGATGCATTGTTCAGTGTTGGCGGAAGAGGCGATACACACGGCACTCAACGATTACCGAGCGAAGAACGGCATGGAAGTTATTCCGATGGAGCACCACGAGGAGTAAGAAGCTCAGTCCCTCTCCTGAAAATGGGGAGGGGCTTTATTGTATGCTATAATTTGTCGTTAATAAATCCATGAAGAAAGGTGAGATAAACATTGACGACGACGGATAATCTTGATATAATTTGCCGATTGCCGATTGCCGATTGCCGATTGCCGATTGCCGGGCTGATTTGCGCTCTCACACAAGAACAGCCGCAGTAGTTCCCATCAAGCTCAACAACCAGAGACTCCCAAACAAGAACATCAAGCCATTCACTAACGGAAAGCCGTTGTGTCATTACCTGCTGTCTACTTTGCTGGAAGTAGGCGGTATTGATGAAGTCTACGTGTATTGCAGCCGCCCGGAGATTCAGGAATATATCCCCGCCGGCGTGAAATTTCTCCAGAGGCCGGAATCCCTTGACTCCAGCGCCACAAGAGGTAATGACCTGCTGAAAAGTTTTACTGAAAGAGTCAGTGCGGATATTTACGTCATGGCTCATATTACTTCACCGTTCGTCTCCAGAGGCAGCATAGAGAAAGGTCTTGAGGCAGTGAAAAGCGGCGAATATGACTCAGCTTTTGCCGCGAAGAGATTTCAGGACTTCCTTTGGCAGGATAATGCTCCCTTGAACTATAAACTTGATGATATTCCCCGAACGCAAGATTTGCCGCTTATGTTCCAAGAACTTACCGGATTCTACATATGCCGCCGGAATGTTATTGCTGACCTCAACCGCCGGATAGGAGACCACCCATTCATTGTCGAGACCGGCGAAATCGAGAGCATTGATATAGACGAACCCGAAGACTTCACCATAGCTGATGCAGTGTTTAATCACGTCATGCTACGTAATTCACGGGGGGGGGGCTAGGTAGTTATACGCTTGACCCGATCACCTGCCCCTTCGGCATGGAGGAAGCAGCATGAGGATAATCGGTGTAATCCCTGCGCGCTGGAAGTCCTCAAGATTTCCCGGGAAGCCCTTAGCGGACATTTGCGGGCACCCTATGATTTGGTGGGTCTATCAGCAGTGCATAAGGGTCAGAGATTTTGACGCTGTGTATGTCGCTACGGATGACGAGAAAATCCTTCAGGCCTGCGAATCTCTGGGAATGAATGCGGTTATGACCTCTGAAAACTGCATGACTGGCACGGACAGAGTCGGGGAAGTCTCACGGAAGATTCCTGCGGACGTTTTCGTGAACATTCAGGGGGACGAGCCTCTCCTTGAGCCGGAGACCATCAGGAAGGCCATTGCTCCCTTCTACGAGGACCCGGACCTTCAGGTCAGCAACTTAATGACACGGATTAATGATCCCGTTGACGCGGTGAACCCCACAATCCCGAAGGTCATCACGAACCGTGAAGGTATGGGAATATTCCTGACCAGAGCACCAGCACCCTATCCGAAGGGGAGAATCGACTATTCGTACTACAAACAGGTCTGCGTGTATGGACTGAGGCCCGAAGCTCTGGAGTTTTTCTGCGAGTATGGGAGGAAGTTCGGTAAGGCCAAAGTTGAGGCTGTGGAGGATATAGAGATACTGCGCTTCATTGAGAACGGCTACAGCGTGAAGTATATCGAGGTCGACTCTGACACTATAGCCGTAGATACCCCGAAGGACCTCGAGAAGGTCAGGGCAGTTATTGCGGAAAATTTAGCCTCAGGAAAGCAGATAAGTAATTCATGGGGGGGGGGTGTAGGTAAATATACGTTTGACTTGATTACCTGCTCCCTGACTCAGGAGGCGGCAGCATGAAGACTGTAGGCATTATCCCTGCGCGTTACGCCTCGTCGAGATTCCCGGGCAAACCCCTCGCGGATATTTGCGGAAAGCCTATGGTCTGGCGGGTCTATCAGGAAGCAATGAAGGTCGAAGAGTTCAGTGAAGTCATTGTGGCGACGGAGAGCAGGTTAGTCGCTGATGTCTGCGAAAAGCTGAACGTCCGCGTCATGATAACCTCAGACACTCACCCAACAGGTACGGACAGGGCCGCAGAAGTTGCCGGAAGAGTCAGTGCGGACCTCTACGTGGTCATTATGGGTGATGAGCCTCTGATCACTGCGGAAGATGAACGACGGCTGATACGCTCAATGTCCAGTGAGGGCAATGCTGATGCCGTGATGCTCGCGGAAAAGTTCAAGTACCCTGTCGATGCCGTGAACAATACGACGATAAAGCTGGCAATCAATGATGAAGGCTTCTTAATCTTCATGTCCCGAGCCGCAATACCCTACCCGAAAGACGCTCTGGATTACTCACTGTATAAGAACGTCGGGTGCTATGCCTTGAGGAAAGAGGCCCTTGACTTTTTCCTGAGAACCAAGCCGGGAAATATTGAGAGGGCAGAAGGCATTGAACTTCTCCGGCTTCTCGAGAACCACAGAAAGATTCTGACCGTCATTATTGACTCTGAGTCGATGGCAGTAGATACACGCAAAGATCTTGAACGCATAAGGAAAATTTTCATGGAGAGAGAGTGATATTAGTGAGCAGTATTAGTGTCCTTGACTGCACTTTACGCGACGGAGGCTACTGCAATGAATGGCATTTCGGCTTTGAGAACGCGGCCAAAATCGCGCGCGGACTAGTCGAGGCCGGTATAGACATTATCGAGTGCGGATTCCTCACGAACAGGGTGCAGTATGACCCGGACATCACGAAATTCACGGACATCCGCCAAGTCAGCCGCATAATCCCGGAGTGCAGGAAGGGTAAACGCTTCGTCGTCATGGTCAACTACGGAGAGTACAGCCCCGAAGACCTCCCGGAATACGACGGCTCAAGCGTTGACGGAATACGTGTAGCCTTTCACAAGAGGAACTTGGCCGAAGCTCTTGCGCTCTGTGAGGGAGTGAAAGCCAAAGGTTATGCTCTGTTCGTTCAGGCTATGGTGTCCCTGAATTATTCTGACAGCGAATTTCTCGGCCTCATTGAGAGGATTAACGCGCTCAGGCCTGAGGCTTTCTACATTGTGGACAGCTTCGGCACTATGGGGGAAAAAGACCTTACCCGCCTGTTCTACATGGTTGAGCACAATCTGGACGAGAATATCACGATAGGCTTTCACTCTCACAACAACCTTCAGTTATCGTACTCCAACGCACAGAAATTGCTGTCCATGCACGGGGAACGGGACATGATAATAGACTCTTCAGTCTACGGAATGGGGCGTGGAGCTGGCAATCTCAACACAGAATTATTCGTGGAATATCTTAACGTGAATGCAGGCAAGAATTATTCTATCCGCCCTCTTCTGGGGATAATTGACGAGATTCTCAACGGGTTTTACCAGCGCGGGCACTGGGGGTATTCGCTGCCTAACTACCTTTCTGCCGTTCACGGAGCTCACCCGAATTACGCAATCTATCTTGACGAGAAGCGTACTCTGACGGTCAAGGAGATGAACGAGATATTTGACTCACTTGATGCCGACAAGAAAATTTCCTACGACAAGAATTATATAGAGCAGGTCTATCTTGACTACATGACTGGCAGGGAACCGCTCAAGCCGGATAGTTCAGGACTGCGTGGAAATTTCTTGGGCAGAACTATTCTGCTGATAGCTCCGGGCAAAAGTTCGGAGACTGAGCATGAACTGATAGAGAGTTTTGCTGCTGGTCATGAGTGCATCACTGTGAGCGTGAATTTCGAGTATGGGCATGTGAGGCCGGACTTTATCTTTCTGTCGAACTTGAGGAGGCTCCGTGAGCTTGGGCATGAGAACTTGAGCCGGTGTATTGCAACGTCAAACATAACGGCTGAGGGAGTGTTCTGCCGTGCAGATTATGCTGGTCTGATTTTCCCGGACGATTCTGTGAGGGATAATGCGGGGCTTATGGCCGTAAAATTCTTTGGGGACATGGGAGCAGGGGAGATATATCTTGCTGGTTTCGACGGGTATTCTCATGACCTCGAAGAGAACTACGGGCGAAGTGATATGGCGTTCATAGCGCGGAACAATATACTTGACGCACAGAATGAGGGGATGACGAGGGCTTTGCTGGAACTGAGCAGGAAGATTAACGTGAAGTTCCTGACGGCTCCGAGACATGTGAATATCCAGAGTTCACGGCCATAGAGATTAATTCCTCCTCAGGCTGTCCGATGTATGCTCCCTTGCGGAAAAACGCCCTGACTTCCCACGTTGCCGGCTCCTCACCAAGAGAGAATAATTCCGTGTCATTGCCAGGGTCGGTCATTTGTGCGGTTAGGGCGGGAATTATCGTTACTCCCATGCCCGACGCGGCCATTCGGTAGCAGGCTATGTTGCTGGCGAACTCCATGACTACGTCGGGCCTTATGCTGTGTTCGCGAAAATATTTCTCACAGAACGTCCTGATTGCGTGTTCACGGTAGAGCAGGAAGAACTTCATTCCGTCGAGGGTCTCGGGGATCACTGAGCGTCCGTGAGTGAGTGAGGTTTTGGGGAGGTATCCGGCCTTTGCGGCGAGGACCAATTCTTCACGGTAGATTAACCTGCTCACAAAGTTGTACTCAGAGTCGGGCCAAGTGTCGGGGAGAATCAGCACGTCTATTCTTCCGTCCTTGAGGGCAGTGCGTAATTTTTGGCCGCTCTCTGTGAAGACCTCAACGCGGATTCCCGGGTACTTTCCGCAGAAGGCAGGGAGGAGCTTTGGCATCATGTAGGAGGCTCTGTCGCGGGAGGTGCCGATTCGTAGCCGGCCGGTCATGTGGTGGGTTATGTCGCGGATTTCGCGCTGGAGGTTGTCGTGTTCGAGGAGGATTCGTTTTGCGGCTGCGACGTAACATTCTCCGGCGTAAGTCAGGGTCAGGGAATTCGTTGAGCGGTCGAAAATCTTCGCGCCTAGTTCTGCTTCCACGTCGTGAATGTATCTGCTGAGGGCCGGTTGGGAAATGTGGAGTTCTTCGGCAGATTTTGTGATGTTCCTGATTTCCGAGACCTTGAGAATATATTTCAG
The DNA here is from genome assembly GCA_017417365.1 of Synergistaceae bacterium. Taxonomy (GTDB): domain Bacteria; phylum Synergistota; class Synergistia; order Synergistales; family Aminobacteriaceae; genus JAFUXM01. Next base: position 2,468 of record JAFPZI010000249.1, on the reverse strand, counting down.
CTGTCTTAGGTTCATATCCATAATGTGTCTGTGAGAAGCTGCCCGGCAGTATCAACGTAACACCCTGACCGTGTGATTTCGAGTATATATTTCTGCTCCCATAAGTCCATAAATTCATCAACCCCCACAATACCCCCTAGTTCTCAGAGAGGCAACAATAACAGAAAATTTATGCTTTCAATGAAGATAATAACATTTTACATCATAACCAGCTCCCAATAAAATATCATCAATTCCATAAACAATTTTCGCAGGGGGGATCCTTCAATGAACCTTACCAGAAAGATTCTAGCCTCGCACTTGGCCAAACCTTCAGACATGGTGCCAGGCTCAGAAATTTACCTCAAGGTTGACCACACGCTTACTCACGACATCAACGCCGTCATGACCTACCTAGCGTTTGAGGCAATAGGCCTTGACCGCACCCAAGTCGAAACCAGCGTGAGTTACCTTGACCACAATTTACTCTACCTCGATTTCAAGACCCCAGACGACCACATTTACCTTCAGACCGCCGCGCAGAAATACGGCGTGTACGTCTCCCGCCCAGGCAACGGAATCTGCCACGCCCTACACGTCGCCCGCTTCGGCAAACCCGGCAAACTCAGCATGGGAGGAGACAGCCACACACCTCACGGAGGAGCTATAGGCATGCTCTGCATTGGTGTCGGAGGAATGGACGTAGCTACTGCCATGACTGGTGTACCAATGCGCCTGAAGATGCCCGAAGTCGTCAACGTCAAGCTCTCAGGGAAATTACGCGCTGGGTGCAACGCTAAGGACGTGATTCTGGAGATGCTCCGTCGTGTCAGCAACAAAGGAGGCTTGGGCAAAGTCTACGAGTATACCGGCGATGGTGCAGCCCTTCTCGAAGTTCCCGAACGCGCAACAATCGCAAACATGGGCGCGGAAATGGGAGCAACTACGTCGATTTTCCCGAGTGATGAAGCAGTCAGAAAGTTCCTCAAGGCTCAGGGAAGAGAGAACGACTATATCCCCCTCGCTCCTGACCCTGACTCAGACTATGACAGCGTGATAGAGATCGATTTATCCTCGCTTGAGCCACTGTGCGCCTGCCCTCACCAGCCCGACAACGTCAAGCCCCTCCGTGAAGTCGAGAAGCGCAACGTCCAGCAAGTATTCATAGGGAGCTGCACCAACGCAAGCTACTCGGACATTGCGAAGGCCGCTCTGGTCATGAAGGGCAGGAAGGTTGCCGACAACGTCTCCTGTACCTGCGCAGTGAGCACGAAATCAATCTACACTCAGTTGCTCAGGGACGGCTATATAGAGATGATGCTGGACGCTGGAGTGAGATTCTTGGAGCTTGCCTGCGGGCCGTGCTGTGCGATCGGTCAGACTCCTCCCACGAACGGAGTCGCTGTCCGAACAACTAACCGCAACTTCAAGGGACGAAGCGGCAACCCGAACGCTGAAGTGTACCTAGTGAGCCCGGAGAGTGCTGCAGCTACAGCAATAACCGGGACGTTCGCGAGTGCACGGGACATTTTGGGTGAGGACGTGAAGATTCTCGACACAGTTCACGAGCCGGAGGAGTTCCCCATCAGCGACAGCCTGATTATTCCGCCGTTAAGCCCCGAAGATGCCGCAAGGGTTGAGGTCGTCAAAGGCCCTAACATCGCGTATCTTCCTGTGCCCGACGCGCCAGAGGAGAATCTCTCCGCGAAAATCTCCCTCAAGGCTGGCGACAACGTTTCAACCGACGACATTACCCCAGCAAGCGCAGAGTTCAGCTCCATGCGCTCGAACATTCCCCTGATGAGCAAGTACTGTTTTCACCGCTACGACCCGGATTTTGCGGAACGCGCAAGGTCTCTCGGCAAAAGCATTATTGTCGGCGGAGAGAATTACGGGCAAGGCTCATCACGTGAACACGCGGCGATCAACCCCATGTTTCTCGGAGTTAAGTGCTTGATAGCGAAGAGTATTGCGCGAATCCACAAGGGCAATCTAGTCAATCACGGGATAGTTCCGATGCTGTTCGAGAATCCTGACGACTATTCCCGGCTTGAGCAGGAAGATACGTTGGAGATCGAGAATTTTCCTGCGCAGATACAGGCCAAGCGCGTGAAGGTCAAGGACGTTGACAAAGGCTTTGAGTTTTTCGCGAGGCCGGACATGTCAGAGACAGAAATAGAAGTATCGTTAGACGGCGGGCAGCTCCGGCACATAAAGAAGCAGCTTGCTGAACTGGGCATAAACACGAAAAAGTAAATCACATTCAGGAGGTTATATTCATGTCAGACAATACGTCAAAAGGTTTCATGATCGGTTCTCTTCCGTGGTGGCAGGCAGTGTTAGCAATCATCCTCTGTGCTGTTCCGATGTATCTGGGCATCCAGTCCAAGAGCATGACCGGGACGTTCTGCTCAAATCTTTGCGCTCGCGGTTGTATTAAACGAAATCGGTGAACGTCTCCCGATCTGGAACGACTACATAGGCGGCGG
>JAFPZI010000248.1 GCA_017417365.1 Synergistaceae bacterium | reverse complement strand
AATATGGCTGGAACCCCTCAACGCCAAGCCCCTCGATGATGTGATTAGTGCTGTCGATGACTCTGAAATTATCCTTCTTGGGCCGGGCAGCCTCTTCACCAGCGTAATACCGAACCTTTTGCTCCCGGACTTTTCGGCCAAGCTCAAGAGCGCAACAGTCCCGAAGGTCTACATCTGCAACTTGATGACACAGCCGGAAGAGACTCAGGGCATGAACATTGCGGCACATCTCGATTGGGTGAGTGCGGCTTTGGGTTGCGCGCCGGATTTCGTGATAGCCAACAACGAAGTTATCCCGGACGACATCGTGGAGTCCTACAAGCAGCAGGGAGCCAGCCCGCTATACCTTGACGACGAACAGCGCAAGGCCATTCGCGGGATGGGGTGCAGGTGCGTTGAAGCGTCGATTATGATGGTGATTGAGAGCAAGAAAGAGGGCCGAGTTCTCCGGCATGACCCGCAGAAATTGGCATCAGTAATATTCAGGTTGATTCGGGAGCTTGAGGAGGATTAACCCTTGAGGCTTGCGGACTTCTGGGCTATCTGCGCCTCCACTGCCTGAAGCTGTGCACGCAATGCCTTCTTGACCTCCTCGTCCTTCTCCTTGTTCAGCTGCTGCTTTATCTGGTCGCGCTGTTTCTTGAGCTGTTCTATCTCTTCTTCCGTATTGTCCGAACTGCCTGAAGCCTGAGCTCCTCCCGAAGCCTGAGATTTTCCGCCGGGCTGGGTGTAGTTCACCTTCAGGCTTCCTTCTTCGTCATAGGACACGCTGTAGACTCCTTCAGCCTCCTCGCCTACGGGGTTAGCCTTGTCGTATTCGTCGGTCTGTGTGGCTTGGGCTTGCTGTGATTGTTCTGCCTGCTGTGCCTCCTGAGTGCCTGACTTCTTGTGAATCTGGTAGAGCTCTGCATTCTGTGCTTGGGCCTGTATAGATTGGACGCTCATTGTGATACTTCCTTCCGAGAAAAGTTTTACAGCATGAATATCGGATTATAATAGCCTCAAAATTTGCAGACATTAAGGAGGAAATTACACACATGCGGAAATTTTTAGCTGCCCTCGCAATAATAAACTTCACTCTTACGCCAGCCTTCTGCGCAGAAATCCCAAGAGCAAACCTCGACGAGTCAGAGCGGTACTTCAACAACGCCTACGTTCACTTCATGAGGAGGGACTACAGGGACGCACAGGTCTACCTTGACCAAGCAATACAGCAGAACACGTACTTAATCGACTACTACATAATGAGCGCGCTGAACTTGGGCCGCATGGGAGAGACTGACCAGGCTTTGGACGCAGTGAGACGCTATCTCGAAGTCCGGCCTATGGACACTTCAGCACCACGAATAGAGAAGATTTTTGACGAACAGGACAGGGTGTTACGCTCGGTTTTGGGGACAGCACCAATCCCTGTGAGCTGGCGTTACGCGGAGACAACGGTACAGACTGAGTGGAACACCGGCTATACTCGTCCGTTTAGCATAAAGGGTCTCGGCAAAGTGAGGACACTCGGTGAAGTTGTGAGCATTCCCGACCAGTTCGGCGACAAGATATTTATTCGGCAGGGGTCGAGAAATCTCGTGTCGGGTACGTTCTCGTGGGCGGGGACTCTCTATGAGGTCAGCGCACCCTCTCCAGTAATCGCAATACCGATGGGGGACGGGACGTTCAGAATCTTCAACGCCAACGGGGAAATCTACTCGCTGAAGAATATTGACGACTCTGCCGGCAAGACCATAGAGGCACAATATGAACTCACCCTGCCGTCGGTCGTGGTGTCTGACGCTGAATTGATAACGGAGAATCTTTTCGCTGTCTCTGACCCGGCAGAAAGGTGCGTGGCGTTCTACTACAACGGCAATAATGGCCTAATGGTCAGGAGGTGGGCTCCTCCGCTGGGGTCCGGGGACTTGTTGTTTGAGCCGGTAGCTGTTGAGGGGTATGCTGAGTGGCTGGCGGTTGCTGACAGGGCCAACGACAGAATATATATCGTGAACATAATCAACTACGAATACTTTGACATTAAGGGAGTGCCATTGCCGAGAGATTTGCTGTGGTCGACGACTGGTGAACTCTTCGTGCTGACGGAGAAGGGGAACATTTACGACTTCATGATAGATTTTGGGACACGGACCTACGCGAACAGGTCATCGGGGCCTCTCTATGAGAATATGGAAAATATCTGGTCATTCTTCCACTCGCCGGAAGGGGATATTAACTGGATAGAGATCGGCGGGTCAAGGATCTACAAGACAATAATGATGCCCTCGCGTGAAGATGTTCCGGGCTTCCTGAGCGTCTATAACCCCGTGATAGCTTCGGACGTTGAGAACAGGGAGAGCTTTATTGTGGAGGCTACGTTTATGTCCCCGTTCCTGCACTACTCGCACAACACGAGGATAATCACCCAAACTGTGTGGAATGAGCGGAACATGAGGGCAAATGTGATGTGGCAGAGGCCGCGAAATTTTGACGGACTGCTGCTTCACGCGCCGGTGCCGAGAAGTCAAGTTTTCCCGCTGAACGTCCGGCCTGCTCTGGTCAGGAGGGGAAGTGATTTGCGGGGGGTGCTGTCGTCGTTCTGGCTGCTGCACAAGGATACGTTGACGAACGTTATAGTTGACGCGTCGATTCCGATGAGCCTGGATGATACGTTAATGCTGCTGAAGTTCTGCGTGATGAACGGGTTGGAGCTGGATGTGTATGCGCGTGATGTGCCGTCATTGGGTTTGACGAGGGCGAGCAGTTTCACGGGGGGTAAGACGCTTTACGCGCTGGGTAACACGCTTGAACTTCCTGTGCAGAGGACTCACATGCAGATTCAGATTCCGCTGCCTGTGGAGCTGTCGTCTTCGGGGTATCCTGGCCGGTCGATGCTGGCGGTGTATCTTGATGCGGGGTTGATTCAGTCTAGGGCGTGGATTCCGTTGTGGCCTGATATGTTTACGCGTTAGGGAAAATAGGGGCTAGTTTGCTGACCACTAACCCCTATCAACTATCTTACTCCATAACCTGATAGACTACCCCATTTATGCTCAGGTCAAAATATCTCGGCTCCAACGTCCTGATGTCCGGGTGGTCCAGACTGAACGCCCCCTGCACAACCCCAACAGGCACCAGCGACTCACCCTCAACGTTGTAGACCGTCCCGCCCTTCTCCGTCAACGCTATAACGTCATGCCCCTTCCGCTCAACATCAGCGAACACGAACACTATATCTCTCGCCCTCTGCACAGACGCAAAATCCTTCCAGTGAGACACGAAATACTCAACCTGCCCGGGAGTCAGCACCCTGCCCTGCGGATAGACCTTCGCTCCCTTCAGGATTGCCCTGCGTCTCGAGACCGGCGGAATCCCCGTGCGCGTCGAGGTCAAATACTCCTCCGGCGTTATCGACATTGCCGACTTTATCCGCGCCTTCACCTGAGACGGCCCGTTCTCCTCAAGCTCAGTGAGAATCTGATTCCCATAACGCCCCAAGTTGAACCGAGTGTACAAGTAGTCGAAATCCTCCGCTGGAATCTCACCGGTGATTAATCTCTGGTACTGGTTGAGTGAGGCCAAACGGTGTGGGTCAAGAAGCGGGGAGTTCATCAGCACAGTAATAATGCACATGAACCCTATCGATGCCATATTTACACGCCCGATTGCTGACGGCCACTTCTTCAGCAAGACTGCACCAGCGTACCCAAGCCCCCAGATACCCGCCGTAATCGTCAAGAACATAGCCTGAATCCTGTCCGTAGTCAGTCCGTACTGCTCAATCCTCAGTCCCAGAGAGTACAGGCAAAGAGCAGTGTACAGCGGCAGGCACAGCAGCGAGGCCTT
>JAFPZI010000247.1 GCA_017417365.1 Synergistaceae bacterium | reverse complement strand
CTACGTGTTCAAGTTCTATCAATAGTTATTACCCCTCCTGTGAAAAAGTGTGCTGTGATTCGTTGATATTATAGTATCAATTCTGCCGGAGCCGGGACGTTCGGGAAGACTAATGCCCTCACCAGAATAGATTCTCCTGCTGCCAATAGCTGCTAACCTTCCCGCAAAAACTATGCTGACGTGTTCAGGCCTTGCAGAGGCATAAACCTTCCGTCAATTCTGCCACTCCCCAGAGCCTAGACATTCAGGAAGACTAATGCCCCTCCCAGAATCGATTCTCCTGCTGTCAATAGCTGCTAACCCTCCCGCAAAAACTATGCTGACTTGTTCAGGCCTTGCAGAGGCATAAACCTTCCGTCAATTCTGCCACTCCCAGAGCCGGGACGTTCAGGAAAGTTAATGCCCCTCACCAGAATCGATTTTCCTGCTGCCAATAGCTGCTAACCTTCCCGCAAAAACTATGCTGACTTGTGCGGACCCTGCAGAGTTATTCATCTTCCGTCAATTCTGCCGCTCCCAGAGCCGGGATATTCGGGAAGACTAATGCCCATCTCCAGAATCAATTTCCCTGCTATCAACAGTTATTAATCCTTATTGTGTATTTATAGTTAGCATGACCCCTTTACTCCGTCAATTCCGCCACTTCTCATAGCTTAGACGTTCAGGAAGGCTAATACACCCTACAAGGATAGATTCCCCTGTTGCGTGATTGAGCTCAATCTATACCCACTAACCATCCCGCAAAAATTATGCTGTAATTCACTATATTATAATATGCCACAAAATTTTAGTGCACTGAATCATAATCACATACCACAAATTCACAAATTTTACAAGAGTAGCCTGACGGATATTCAGGAAAGCACAAACATGGTAACATATCAATTATCTGATAGGTAACAAATTCCACAGAAAAGTTTTACGTATTATATCACGAATTAAGGAGTGTGTACCCATGATTTTTGGTGCAATTGTTGGTGATGTCGTCGGAAAACCTTACGAGTTCCACAACATCAAGACGAAAGATTTCGACCTGCTCTCTGAAGAGTCCCGCTTCTCGGACGATACCGTGATGACCCTCGCCGTAGCCAGTGCCCTCCGCAAGTGGAAGAAGGGTGAGCCAATCGATGAGGGCGAATTTGAGCAGGCAGTGATTAAGGCCATGAAGTTTTTCGGGGAAGTCTACCCTAATGCTGGTTACGGCGGAAAGTTCCGGCACTGGTTGACCAACCCAGACCCCAAACCCTACAACAGCTGGGGCAATGGTTCTGCTATGCGAGTCTCCCCTGTGGCGTGGTATTTCGACGACCTCGAGACCGTCGAGAAGTTCGCCGCAATAACTGCAAAAGTTACCCACAATCACCCCGAAGGCCTCAAGGGTGCCAAAGCTACTGCCGCCGCAATCTTCCTCGCACGCACAGGAAAGACCAAGTCCGCAATCAGGGGCTATATTGAGGCAAAATACGGCTACGACCTCACCAGAACCTGCGACGAGATCCGCCCGGATTACACGTTCGAATCCAGCTGCATGGGCACAGTTCCTCAAGCCATTACCGCATTCCTTGAGGGCGAAAACTTCGAGGACGCCCTGCGAAATGCCGTATCTCTCGGGGGAGACACCGACACTTTAGCCGCGATAACCTGCTCAATTGCCGACGGAATGTGGGGAGTCCCGGAGGAGATAGAGCAGCTCATTCGTCCACGTCTAGATGATTTGCTCAATGCCGAACTTGACAAATGGGAGCTGGCTTTGTCCGGCCAAGAAGGCGAAAAGGTCAAGAACGGCATCACTGAGATGGTCTTCATCCTCGATAGGAGCGGCTCAATGGGAGGTCTTGTGGAGGACACAATAGGCGGCTTCAACTCCATGATAGCCAAGCAGAAAGAAGAACCCGGCACAGCATATGTCTCAACGATACTGTTCGACAATTTTCAGGAAGTCCTTCATGACCGCGTGAAGCTGTCGGAAGTCCCGGAGATGACGGCCAAAGATTATTGGGTTCGGGGATTGACTGCCCTGCTCGACGCTGTGGGAGAAGCTATCCGCCACGTTGCACACGCACACAAGTTCTCAGCCCCTCAGGATGTCCCGGAACATACGGTTTTCGTGATAATCACTGATGGTATGGAGAACGCAAGCTGCAAGTACTCCCTTCATGACGTGAAGTCGATGATTGAGCTTGAGAAGGAGAGATACGGCTGGGAGTTCCTGTTCATCGGAGCGAATATTGACTCTGTGAAAGTCGCCTCACGCATGGGAATATCGGCCAGAAGGTCAGTGAATTACGTTGCCGACGCTACGGGAACAGAGAGAGTCTATGCGAGTGTGGGCAGGGCTATGTCCAGTGCACGTATGGTCTCGCGTGATATGTCTGAGCTTGACGACTCGTGGCGTGAAGAGGTTGACGAGGATTACCGTAAACGCTCCAAGAAGGCCAAGAAATAGGGCAAAAATTATGGACGGCTCCCAATTTTCCGAGAGCCGCCCGTGTTTTCGTGATGGTTAGCCGATCTCCGCTATCAGCTTCTCTACTGCCTCGTGTGCGTCCGCAGGCAGCTTGTCAATCCCTCCGCGCTCAGTATCACGCGACTTGATGAAGTTCAGCCTGTCCTGGAAACGCTTCTTCAGCTGAGTCCTGTAGTCCTCGTTCTTCAGGTCCGCGTCAAATCCCGGAATCTCCATCGTCTTAATGCCCGACAAGTTCCCGAACGGCACCCAGTTAGCCTTGCCCTCAACGATACGCTCAATAATCATGAGGGTATTCTCCTTGCCCACAGGCTTGCCCATGAAGTTGCCCGTGTTCAGAATGTAGCAGTCCACTCCGTCAGAGATTAACTGCTTGAACCTCTCGTAGTCCATACCAAGCGGGTACGTCCTGAACGGGTTAGCGTAAGGCTCGCAGACCAATGCGTCAGGGTCAACACCGGGGGCCAAGTTCTCCGCGCTCGTCCTCTTAGTGGCCAGAGTCGCTCCAAGCACAGAAGCTAACGACGGCCCTTCCAGCTTCAGAACAGGCGGTAATGTCGGGTCCCTCATCAGCCAGAAAATTGCGTTAAGGGGCTCGCCGATCCTGTCGACTCTGTTCGGAGACCACAGACGGGACTTTATCGCGCGTCCGTTGCCGTTCCTGATGTCCTCTGTTACTGCTATGAGCTTTCCGTCAGCTGTCCTCACGCACCCGCAGTTCTGCAGCGTAAGAATGTACTTGTTGTCAGGGCAGCCTATCGGGTAGTCCGCAACCTTGTCGAAATACGTCGGCTCAAGAGCAATCGCGTACTTGTCCTTGACGTTGACCACGAACGCGTCATCATGTAGCACCATAACATCATACTTCCCGTCGTGCTTTGCGTGGGTGATTGTCGATTTGCCGGAGCCCGAGAGACCGAACGCAGCTACAACAAACTTCTTGCCGCTCCCGTCCTTGAGGGTGTAACGCTTGAGTCCGCCGTGGCATGACGCATAGCCGTTCCTAGCAGCGATTCCCCAAGCAAGAGTCAGAGTACCCTTCTTGAGCTCACCGAAGTAGCGCAGTCCCAAAACTATTGCGCAGTTCTCCTCAGGCGAGAAGAATGCGATTCCAAGCGGGAACTGTTCAGCGAGTTTTGCATCTCCGTGAGGCCAATCCGGGTCCGCCACAAAGAATATGTCTCCATCGTGGTCCGACACTGGGAGGGAGGCAGCGTAACGGGGTGCATAGGCCTCGTTCGCGTACTGGAAGTTAATCATCCAGTTGTACAAATTATTCTCGTAGCCTTCAGGGAGTACGATATGAGCCATCGTCATGAAGTCTTCATCAAGTCCCACATACGCGTCAGCCTGGTATAACTTCCTGTAGCGCATGTTGAAGACTGCCTCGCGGATAATCTTGCAGTATTTCGCGACATCAACATCAGG
>JAFPZI010000246.1 GCA_017417365.1 Synergistaceae bacterium | reverse complement strand
TATAAGCACAATTCATCTCACTGCCTAAAAAACTTGAGTCTTGTTGTGCGTTATGATAAATACTAATAATATAAATAATGGGATAATATATAAAATGCCTAACAACACTAAAAATATTGGTGGCGGCACCTGGAATCGAACCGGGGACACTGCGGGTATGAACCGCATGCTCTAGCCATCTGAGCTATGCCGCCTTAAGGATTGGTGGCGGGGATAGGATTTGAACCTATGACCTTCGGGTTATGAGCCCGACGAGCTTCCAAACTGCTCCACCCCGCGATATTGTTCTGTCAAGCAACTTCTGTTAGTAATCTGTCAATAATTTCTGTCTTGTCTAGTCTTATCTAAATAACTATGACTGCAATTATGACTGCCTAACTTTTACCGCTATAATCTTGCTGTAATCAATAACTCTTACTGCCCAAAACCGATAATGTTCACGCCGATACATTCATCAAGCAAACCGACAATCGACCGTTGATTTTGGTGCCGGACGAGAGACTCGAACTCTCACGGACTTTACGCCCTCGGGATTTTAAGTCCCGTGTGTCTACCATTCCACCAGCCCGGCGAATTATTTGCGAGTGCTGGTGATTAAGCACAAAAGGTATTTTATCCCACTTGCGATTTTGCGTCAAGTTCACATATTTTCTGGTATAATTGCGGCATCACATAGAAAGGCGGTTGACAAATCTATAATGACCTCCATAATTGACTCAGGACTCAGGACTCAGGTGAATTATGCTCTGATATAGACTTCGTAGTAACGTGGGTTGACGGCTCAGACCAAGAGTGGCGGAAACAGAGGGACTATTACCGCGCTCTTTCCAGCGGGGACAAGCACAAACCTTCCGACATGAATGGAGCGGAATGTTATCAAGATTGGGGAATATTGCATTACTGGTTCAGAGCAGTCGAGAAATACGCCCCATGGGTCAGAAAAATTCACTTCATCACTTGCGGCCAAATCCCGGAATGGCTTAACCTAGAACACCCCAAACTTCACTTTGTCAGACATGAAGATTACATACCTCATCAATGGCTCCCGACTTTCAGCGCTAATCCTATTGAGTTAAACATGTTCAGAATCAGTGGGCTCAGTGAAAAATTTGTCTACTTTAACGATGACACCTTCTTGAATGCTCCTGTCAGACCTGATGACTTCTTTGCAAACGGCCTTCCCCGTACATGCGCAGGGCTCCATCCTGGTCCGCTTGGCTTGGCTCACCCTAATATGCCCGAATGTGCTCATTATGACCTCAATAACATAGTAACAATAGTCAAGAATTTTGACTTCGGCGCATCATTTAGAGCAAATTGGCCGAAATGGATAAATCCTCGTTATAGTCTGTTCGTCTTGGCAAAAACTATATTGCTCCTGCCGTACTGGAGATTTACAGGGTTTCATGACTGGCATGCACCTAATGCGTTCCTGAAGTCCACGTTCATAGAAGTGTGGGATAAAGAAGAAAAACTGCTGGAACGGGCAAGCAGTCAGAGATTCAGGAGTTTCTTCGATGTTACTCAGCTCCTTATGAAGGATTGGCAGATTGCAAGCGGGAAATTTTACCCCGTTAATCCGAAGATAGCAAAATCATACAGGCGTATTGGACAGTTTAAAGCTTTTGTGGACGACATTAAGTTTCACAAACATAAGTTGATATGCTTGAATGACTATGCCTTCTACGAAAAAGTACAAGAAATCAGAGCACTATATGGTGAAGTGTTCCCCGAGAAATCTTCGTTCGAGGTGTAAGAAAATTCCCCCCGCCTCACTCAGACAGGGGGACAAGATTCCACACAGAAAAATTCTTCACTCACTCACTACAGGAACATTCCACGCATTGCAATAACGTCCGCCACCCGCTGAATCGCCGTCATAGTCGCCGCACGCCTCATCTTCACTCGCTTGGCCTCCGCGTAGTCCCACACACGCCGGAAATTCCCCTTCATGATATGCACAAGTTTGTTGTTGTACTCCTCCTCAGTCCAGAACGCACCCTGCAAATTCTGCGCCCACTCGAAATATGACCCGATAACCCCGCCGGAGTTTGCGAGAAAGTCCGGGACAATCAACACTCCTGCGTCGTCGAGAATCTCTTCACCCTCCGGGGTCGTAGGTCCGTTGGCTCCCTCAACTATGTAGCGCGCCCTCACTTTTGCGGCCGTGTCCTGATTGATCACTCCGTCCCGGGCACACGGAAACAGGAACTCAGCTTCAGTGAACAGAACGTCGTCAATCTTCTCGCAGTTCCCCACAGCCTCAAAGCCGGTTAATAGCTTCTTAGGGTTCTTCCTGATGACCTCGAAGGCCTTGTGTATGTCAATGCCCCCAGAAGAATAATAGCCGCCGGTTATGTCGCTTATCCCAACGATTTTCACGCCAGCGTCGTTGAGGGTCTTGGCCGTGTAGCTCCCGACGTTCCCGAAGCCCTGAACAACCGCTGTAACGTCCTCGGGGTTCCTGCCTAGTATCCGCATGAGTTCGAGACCGCAAGTGGCTACCCCGCGCCCAGTGGCCTCGTTGCGCCCGAAGCTCCCCCAAAAAGTTACGGGTTTGCCCGTGAGAATCGAAGGCTCGAGGTGTCCGCGCATCTTGCTGACGGTATCGAGGATCCACACCATTTCCTGTCCGCTGGAGTTCATGTCGGGTGCTGGTACGTCGCTCCAACGTCCGATTAGCGGCTCAATTCGTGCGGCGTAAGTTCGGGTGAGCTTCTCTTTCTCTCGGGCTGACATGTTCAGGGGGTCGCAGCAGATTCCGCCCTTGCCGCCTCCGTAGGGGATTCCTGCAAGTGAACACTTCCACGTCATGAGCATCGCTAGAGCCTCGCACTCGTCCATGTCCACGCCCAAGTCGTAGCGGATCCCCCCTTTTGACGGCCCCAACGCTGTGGAGTGCTGGACACGGTAGCCGTCGTAAACTTCCACGCTTCCGTCGTCCATCTCCACAGGGATAGAGACTTTCACCTGACGTTCTGACCTGCTCAATATGGAGATGAGCCGCTCGCTTAGGCCCATTTCGTCGGCAGCACCGTAAAATTCTTGGAGTGCCGTATCAAGCAGTACGTTCGAAGATTTTCGTCTTGCCTGCATAATAATCACACCTCCAGATAAAATTATGCCCCCCTGAATCATTCTTCAGAGGGGTCTGCGTTCACAATAGTCATGGCTCGCTGAATGTCGTGCTTCAGCCACACACCAACAGCTTCGGCCGCACGGTCTATGACCTTCGGGAGCCGTTCCTGTTCGTCGGGCGGGAAGTGTCCGAGCACGTAATTAATCATGCTCCCCGGGGGCTTGCCTATGCCGATTCTTAGTCGTGGGACGTGCAAATCTCCCAATGCTCCCAGAATTGACGTGAGGCCGTTGTGCCCTCCTGCCGAACCTTGAGCGCGGAGCCTGAGTTTCCCGAACGGTAAAGCCATATCGTCATAGACTATCAGCACGTCGGATAAATCAATCTTGTAGAAGTTCACAGCCTCACTGACGGCCAAACCGCTGGAGTTCATGAAGGTTAAGGGCTTGAGGAGAATAACATCACCGAACTTCCAGAACTCAGCGTGAAATTTCTCCTGAGGACGGCCAAGACCATTATTGACCGCCAAAAAGTCAGCGCAAAGCCAGCCCATGTTATGACGGGTGAAGGCGTATTCAGTTCCCGGATTGCCCAGGCCGGCTACGAGTCTCATGCGCTACTTCTTCTCCTCGCCCTCGTCTTCCTTTGCGGCCTTGCCCTTAGCGACTACCTCAACGTCAGCGGCTGCGGGAGCTTCCTCTTCGGGTGCAGCGTCCTCAACTCCGCGTGAGGTTACCACGATAGCCACGACTTCTTCGGGGTCAGCGAGGGCCGTAACGTTCTCGGGCAGCTTGAGGTCGGACACGTGGATAGCGTCTCCGATGTTGAGGCCGGAAACGTCTACGGTGATCACGTCGGGGATGCTCATCGGGAGGGTCTCGACTTCGAGTTCGTGGACTGCCTCGAGGACTCCGCCGTCCTTCACGCCCTGTGAGTCGTCGCGCCCGACAACCTCAACGGGAATGTTTACGGTAATCTTTCTGCCTCTGACCAAGTGCAGGAAGTCAATGTGCAGGGGCATATCACTTATTGGGTGCCTCTGGGCCTCACGGATTATGCAGAGTTCTTCGCGTCCGTCGGGGAGCTTTACGTTGAGGCGGGTTGACTCCCAGCGTCCGGCCAAGATACGCTCAATCTCGCGCATGTTGACTTTGCCGAGAATGTTTTCGCTGATTTCCGGGCCGTACATTACGCAGGGGACGTACCCCGAACGACGTATACGGCCGTTTTCGCCTTTGCCCGTCTTCTCACGGGACTCCATCACTAGTGTTACTATATTCGCCATGAAAAATTTCTCTCCTTTGTGTATTAATGCAGTAATTATAGCAATCCCCCGCCGTTTTCGACAGGGGATAAGGTCTTAGTTATCGGTCTTCGCGCTCCCAGTGAAGATCTTAATCACCACAGGCCACACAACCATCATGTAGAACAGCATTACCGTCTGTGAGGCAAACCTACCCCAATGCGCACCAAACATCCCTGACGTTACGCCGTTAAGGTTGTCCAGCATCCAGCAATACGGAATCATTCCCACGATTGCTAGAACTATACCCTTAACGTTCCAGCCCGTAGGAGTGAACTTGACGAACCTGCTCTCAATGTACCACATCACCGCAAACGACGCGAACCCCCCGGCGTCCCCCCACGAGTCTATCTGCATCTTCACAGGGTCAACTAGCAGCTTCCCGTCTACATAGTCCATTGGGTAAGGCTTGTAGGTAACATAGACCAGCGTCAACACTCCGGCAAGAACAGAGAGAATCATTATCATAATGTCCTTCTCGGGGTGCTCCTCAAGATACGCAAACACCTTCTGACCTATCCAGAGTGCAAGCAGCCCGAACACAAACCCCACTATCACGTCTTGAGGCGTGTGGACTCCGAGATAGTTGCGTGAAATCATCGTGAGGATAATCAACGCAAACCAGAACAACTTCATAGCCTTATTCTTCGTGATTACCGCAAGACCCCCGTAAAGTGGTGTGCACATCATCGTGTGGCCGCTCGGGAACGAATACCCTCCAGCTGTGGCTATAGCGTTGTTCGCAGGAATAATCCTAGAGTCCCGAATCCACGGGCGGTATATGCATGCCGTCAGCTTAAGTACTGCGTTCATCGT
This sequence comes from Synergistaceae bacterium, assembly GCA_017417365.1. Lineage (GTDB taxonomy): Bacteria > Synergistota > Synergistia > Synergistales > Aminobacteriaceae > JAFUXM01. The sequence continues at coordinate 11,859 of JAFPZI010000246.1, read as the reverse complement.
CTGGCTGAGCTTCCACGAAAACAGGATAAACAGCCCCTTCTTCTTGTCCAGACACCAATACACGAATAACGGCAGAAGAAGTATGTACGAAATCGCGAAGTACGACAGCTGATTCACGAACGGAGTCAGCGCATCATTAATGCTCAGGCGGAAATCCTGAAGCCACAATAAATACGTTATGTCCATGATATTGCCTCCTTAATCTCTCTGCTGCAAAATATTCACAGTTGCTGTGTCCTGCCCGCTCTGAATATTTACCTGCACCACCCTAGAACTGCCAGTGTTGCGCTCAAACGTCAGCGTTACGTCCTTAGTGTCCGCACCCGTAGCCGTCCCGCTCGTCCCGGAAAGACTCACCCAGTTTCCTCCGTCGCTGGTCTTGTAGGTCAGAGTCCAAGCATCTTCAGCAAGAACCTTCAGAGTAACCGTCTCAGCGATCCCGTCAAGAGTGTAGGCGAATGGGTAAGTCTCCTTATTGGCATATTTCGCGCCCAAGTTGTACAGGAGGACAGGCATACTATTTGCGGACGAACTCAGTGAATGCCCTATAAGGTGTGCAGTAGTATGAGGAGGAGGCGTGAGAACTAATGCACCGGCCTGCTTGCTGCCAAACCACTTGTCTGCGCGGTCATGCTTCGTACCTCCCTGCGTAAATTCCCCTATGGTCGCTCCGTCCCGAACGACAAACTCAACGTTCAGCTTCGGGCTAGTGTGGGACCTCCAGAAGGACGGCTTGACCTCCCACACCCAATCGGCATTGTACGAGAGAGTTCCCGTAGAGTTCCCGCTGGTTACCAGACTTCCCCACATTACCGCAGGAAGATACGCCTCCGCATACCACGCCGCACTTGATGGGTGAGTCGCCCCGCTGTTGTTCACGATGTCGTAGCCGTAGGGTGCCCAGTTCAGAGCGTGAGAGTAATTCGCCCCGTCGACTGCGTAAGGTGCGGTGTACTGGTTCACTCCCGTCCAGCTGGTGAGGCTGCGCGTTGTCGTCGCTGAGTATTTCGCCCCTCCTGAAGCGGGACTGCCCTTAAGGCTGTTGGGGTTCGACGCAGCAAGTGTAACAGTGTCCGCTGCGGCCCCGTCTAACCACGCCTCAAACCCGAGATACTTCGTGTAGCCGTAAACGTATGGTATTGTCCCCGAGCCTGTTGGGGAAACGTTTACGCTCTTGTAGTTCTTGGTGGTCGTTGATGCCGTCGACTGGACGTAGTAATAATCATTGCCGGTCTGGAATGAGTGTGCGGCGTATATCTCCAGCCCAAGACTGTTCATTCTGCTCCGCTTGAAGGCCATTACTGAATTATCCCAGCCGGTGTAAGTTATTCCCGAAGCCGTCAGACCGTTATACGAGAAGTCGAATGTGCGGCTCTGACAGTCAGCGGCATCGGTCAAATCTCCTGTTGCAGACGCAGCTACCTCTTCCCTAAGGGCATTGCGGATTCCGAACGCAGCAACCCAAGCGAAGAGATTCACCCAGCGTTCCACAACGAAATCTATGGCAGTGTACATAGCTTCGTTGTCGTTGGCGATAACTGAGTCGGTGCTGAGAAGGCCGGTTATCGAGTCTAGTGAGACATCCTGTGAGATTTCGCCCTCACTGCTGATAATGTCCTCAGCAACTGGCACTGTGTACGTGAATGTTCGGAACGCATTGCCCTTGCTGATTCTGGCCATCGCGTAAACCTCAAGGTATCCAGATGAACCTACTATGCCGGGGTCCTCCGGGAGTTCTCCGAGAGCCGTGCGAATCTTGTTGATGAAGTCTATATCTGCCTCAGCAAGAATGATAACGTCCTCGCTGTCGTAGTGCCTGCGCAAAGCCTCAGCATCATATAGTGAAGGAGTGTCCTCTTCCGAACTAAAGGATATGTCCATCGCCCAAATCTGATTGTCCCCGCTCTCGGCAAGTTCGTAGATTTTCGCCTCAGCAAGACCGATAAGGATGAAATCATTGCTGACGACCTGGTCATATATCCTCTGCATAACATCATCAGAGTCGATAGCTTCCTTCATGCTGACGCTGCTAGGGGATGTTTCTTCTGCAGGGGGCAAACTTGAACTGCTGCTTCCTCCACAGCCTCCGAAGCTGACGACAGCGAACAACGAAATCATCAGCCAAGCGTAAATTACTCTATGCTTCATAAATCACGAAGCCTCCTTAATGGATTTCGGGAAATATTTTACCCTGTGAGGGGAGTATTTGCACACAAAACGGCCCATGAGCCATAATGACCTATGAGCCGTTGATTATTCTTCAGAGTGACAGCTAGTTGTTCCTGGACTGCGCTATCTGAACTTCCACATTGTCCCGGCCGCTGGAGATTGTGATTGTTGCGCTGCGAGGACTACCGGTCGTGTTAGCGTCAACGTCAAAGATTATGAGCTTTCCCTTCCCTCCTGTAGCTGAACCGCTCGTGTCTGTTAAGCGTAGCCAAGAAGGAATATTCTTGATGGTCCATGAGTCCTCAGCATAGATGATGAATGACTCCTGGTCCGAACTATGAGCCGTAATCGCAATATGAGCCCTGCTGACTCCCGTATGAAGGGGCTGCTCAAGTTTTAGAGATTGTTTCTTTTCCCAAGAATAAGAGGTATCCCAGCGGTTAAAGTGTGCGTAGAAATTCCTGCACCATCCGCCGCACAGACCATCCTCAACGTTGAATTTCACCCGCAGGCTCATATTTGGGTGATTCTTCCAGTAGTTTGTTCCTACCTCCCACATGAAGTAAGTCTCATAGCCAATCTCACGGGTTGACGAGCCTACAGCGTTGACCCCGTCCCAATAGACGAACGGCCTGACGTAATTATTTGTGCTGCCTCCGTTGGGCTGCCGAACGTCAATATACCATTTTGCGCTCGCGGGATGTTCAGCAAAGCAGTCATTTATCAGGCTGTACTCTGCGACCGACCAGGATTTGGACTTGCTGAAACTCACGCTTCCCCCTACTTCTGCAGAAGGGCCGTCCTTGCTCGCTCCTACAGAACCGTTGATGCCCCACTCAATGCTTGAAGAGTAGCTCGTTTCAGGGTTGAGGCTTGCGGGTGCATTTCTGATGAGTGAAACATCACCGGTACCCATGCCTCCGCCGTCAATGTTAAACTCAGTTGCGGCACTCTTGGTGTAGCCGTAAAGTACATTGCGGTAATAGTCGTGGCCGTCAGCTTCGAACTCTACGTATGTATCGCGGAAGTTCTTCGGGATTGTAGAAGTATTGCTCTCGACAAGGTAATAATCCTTGCCGCTGGTGAATGAGTGTGCAGAATATATAGTTATATTGACATAACTGTTCCTGCATCTGGAGAAAGTGAAAGTATAGTCGTCGAACTTCGCACTGCTGTTGAAGCTGGAGTAAGAGAAATTGAACGTATAGTTCTGAGCCTCAGCTATCGATGTGAGGTCAGAATTTGCTGCGGCCATGACAGTGTAGGCAGAAGCCTGTTCTGAATTTCCCAGGGCCATTACTCCTATGTTCCCCATCCACTTGAGGAAGTGCGCCCAGCGGTCTATCTGGAGGTCGCGCAGAGTGTAGGGTTCCGCAATAATTTCGGCTTTGTCGGGTGATGTGTTCTGAGTTGTCGGCAAATCTTCAGGGTTGTCATTAGTTTCGAGATTCTGTGATGCTGTCTCTGCGTCATCTGAGTCGAGCATGTCCCCGAATGCTGGCACAATATAGATGAACTTGTTCTTAAGGCCGTTGACCTTCAGGCAGGATATAGCATAGGCCTCAAGGATTCCGCTCTCCCCGAAGTTGCCGGCATCCTCCGAGACTAGCCCCAAATCCGCACGCACACTGTTCACTAGGTCAAGGTCAGCGTTCATGAGGACGATAACGTCTCCGCTGTTGTAGCGGGCCAAGACCTCTGCGGCATTGTAGGGAACTTCCGGGTTGTCGGCATCGTGGAAGACCGAGTTGAACATGTCGTAATACTTCATGGTTACCGAGCCGTCAGACTTCTTCTCGATAGCCTCCATCTTCACAGTCGCCAGCAGGAGAGCATCACCTGAATTGAGCCTGCCTACAACTTCTTCGGCGGCCTCTTCATCCTGCCATACTTCGCTCATGCTAGGAGTGGTATTGGTCCCTCCCCCCCCGCTGAATGAATTACTGCTGCCTCCGCAACCCCCGAGACTGACGACGGCAAACACTGCAATCATCAGCAAGACATAAATACTTTTGTGCTTCATAGTGAAGCCTCCTTTGGTAAAAATAGCGGTAAACTAAGCCCGAATATTATAGCACTCACGAATCTTTCTGCTGTCCCGCGTTGAGAATATGTGTCCGCAAAAATTCTTCTTCCTCCTCGCGGCTGTTGATCTCCCCGTCAATCACTGCCAGCTTTATCGCGCTCAGTGCCTCACCGATCGCCTTACCCTTCAAGCCCATAGCCTGAAGGTCCCTGCCGGTAAGTTCGCCCTTGTACATCATCCATAACTCCATGTGCTCAACGATTAGCCTTCTCGACTGCGGAGTCTTAAGGCACGTCAGCCAATAGACCAACGGCACCGGCCCGAAGTCCTTGAAGAACCAATAGGCTTCTGAGTTCTTTATTTCCCTCTTGCTGGAACAAAACTTCTCGACGTTCGGCCATTGCGTGAGGCATGTCGTGAGCTGTTCTCGCTCGTTTGGGTTGAGGTTCATTCTGTCCATAGCGGAAAATCTCACTTCGGGCTTGGAGTCCGTGAAGATTACTGCCATCGTTACTATCCATTCCATGCCCTTGAAGTCGATTCCGTGCCGTGCAGTGTGCTTCATGAAGTGCTCCATGATTCTTAGGCGGTGATTCATTGAGGGGCTCACGTACATTCCCGTGAAGAGGGCCTCCCACACTCCTAAATCCTGCATCCTCATCACGATTTTACGGAAACAGGCTTCCTTCATGTTGAGTTCGAGTTCTGCGCGGATTCGAGTCGTTGAGAGCAATTCCAGAAGGCCGCCCTTCACAGCACTCCGCAAGAGCCGGAAAGTGTTATCCTCAAAGCTCATCCCTAACCTTTGCTCCAAACGTATACCCCTCAGGACTCGTGAAGGGTCCTCAACGAAGCTCAGGTTGTGGAGAATCCGTAAGAGCTTGTCCTTGAGGTCAACGCGCCCCCCGAAGTTGTCGGTGAGTGTGCCCCAATCGTCGTCGCTCAGGGAGATAGACATTGCGTTTACGGTGAAGTCCCTGCGTCCCAAGTCCTGACGTAATGAGCTGTTCTGTACGGTCGGGACTGCTGCGGCGTATTCGTAGAACTCCCTGCGTGCTGTGGCAACGTCAACCTTCTCGCCGTCAGGGAAAATTATTGTGCCAGTCTTGTAGCGTCCGTGAAGAGTCGCGCGGCAACCCGGCTCATTCCACGAGGACACCAATTTTTCAGCGTCGCCCTCCACAGATATATCAATGTCAGTGTTGCTCACTCCCATGAGGACATCGCGAACAGTCCCGCCGACAAGATAGGCCCTCATCCCGAGCTCCTGAGCCTTAGCACCGACCCTGCGCAAGAGTGAGAGAGTCTTCAGGCTGAAGGATTCCTCCATGAGGCCCGCAACGTTCTCGACCCACAGGAAGCCGGCGGAGTCCCGGTCTCGGGGTGTGTCTGTCCCCGCGAATTGTCCGGCGTGGTATAAGGCCTTCAGGAGGTCAGCGCGGGTGAGAGTCCCGACTAGCTTTCTGTTGGAGTCGAGCACCGGCATCTTCTCGAAACCGTAAGTCGCCATCATTCGGTGAGCTTCGTCGATTGAGGCCTCAGAGTTCAGGCTGATTATTCCCTGAGTCATGAAGTCCGAAATTTTCGCGCGGTCGAGGCCGTGAAGGTGTGCTTTGTCGAGGTCCTTGCGGGTCATCATTCCGACGACTTCACCATCAGTGCTGACAATGGGTAATGACTTCATGCCGAAGCGCAGCATTGTACGATACCCCTCATCGACCCGGGACTCTGGGTCAACGGCGATAACTGGGGAAGTCATGATGTCGGCAACCTTCATCATTGGCGTGATTGCTCCGTGAAGGCGGGACTCGATTTCTGCTAGGAGTTCGTGAATGTCCCTGCCGGTAACGTTCGCGCTTCCTGCCTGGTAGTGTCCGCTGCCTCCGTAGGGTTCAAGAAATTCCTTGACGTTGAGGACTCCTTCTACGCTTCGGGCAATGATGTTGATCTTCTTTCCGCCGTTGTTGACCACAGCAATAGTTACGTGTGAGTCGCAGTATTCCTTGAGCTTGTTGACGAAGATTGCGAGGCCTTGAACGTATTCTTCTGTCTCCGCCCAAGTCAGGTAGACCTTTGCGCCGTTGATGTAGAGTTCGCGGGAGTTTTCGGCCATTGCGTCAAGTAACCGCTTGTCGTCAGCGGTCATGTCGTTCTCAACCTGTGAGAGGACTCCCGAGAGGTCTGCGCCGAGTTCCCGGAGGTAGCTTATTGCTGCAATGTCTCGCTCCGTTGTGGTCTCGTAGGTCATTGCGCCTGTGTCGTCGTAGATTCCGAGAGCGAAGAGGGTAGCTTCTTCTGGTGTGATGTCCTTGCGCTCGCTCAGGAGGTGTTCGAGGATCATGGTAGTTACTGCGCCGATGGGTTCGTAGACGAGTTCTTCTGCGGGGAGGTCGTCGGAGGTTTGGGGGTGGTGGTCGTAGACGTGGACGGCGACATCCTGACGGCCTGCGAGTGCGGCGAAGGGTCCTATTCGGGAGCGTGAACGGGTATCAACGACTACCATTAGGGTAACTTGGTCGAGGGGAATTTTCTTGGGCTTGAGGAGCTTGCTTGCCCAAATTCTGCCGTGCTTGGCCATGAAGTCGCGGACCTTTCGGGACATTGACCCAGGTGGGCAGATTACTGCGTCTGGGTAGAGCTTCTGTATAGCAATCATGCTGGCTAGTGAGTCAAAATCTGTGTTGAGATGGCTTGTGATTAAGTGCATTTGTCCTATATGTATTGTTAGTTAGTCAAATATGTCTGACGTTCTCATACAGCAATGGGACGGCGTTTGGCTTGATTCTGAACTTCGTGCCGTGATTATGGCCGGTACGAGCATCAAAATCTATGAGTATATTTCCGGCCCTTATGCTGCATAAAAACTTGTCCAATGTGAAACCGCTTAGCTGCATTATCTCTGAGTACCTGTAAAAATATTCTCCGTTTTCCTCCTTTACGTCGGCTGACACGTAGAAACAGTTCCCAAGTTTTACGCCGGCTTTGTGGTACAGATCATCAAAGCCCCAGTAAGGCACGTAATCCTTGTCATAATTCATCATGCCCGTTGCAGAAAGAATGTCCCTCCAGTCAGCAAATTCATCATCTATCTTTGTGGGGTCAAAGCCTATGATTACCCTTCTATTATTGTCGTCTATATCCACAAAGAATCCCCGCACTGTGGGATTCATATAACTCAAGGTCTGCCTAAAACTCTTCTCGGTGTCAGGGTATCTTGTCCCTGCGCCCTTGTGCCTCCAGCCGTAATTGGACAGCAGATAGTCAGCTATGTGCAGTGCTTTCGGTGAGGGTTCGAGGTGAAACAGTGTCAGCAGTGCCGTAGTATTTCTCCGTTGTGTCTTCAGCTCCCATTCAGCAGCATTAGGAAGGGGTAAATTGTTCTCCTCAATGCCTAGCAGGTCCTCGAGAGTGTTGCCTATTGCCCCGTCGTTATGGACGTTGCGATGATTCTTTATCCACCCTAGGGAGCGTATATTTCTCAGAGCAGCGATAATTGTTGATTTGGTGAATCTTGTCGTGTCTGACATCCAGATAACCTCTCTCTTGACATCTCGCAATACTCCCGTGAAATGTCAATGCCAATAAAGTCCCTCCCGAGATTCTTGGCTGCAACTGCTGTAGTTCCGCTCCCCATGAATGGGTCAAGGATTATCCCGGCGAACGTACTCGATATTATGCGCTCAACCAAAGCCACAGGGAACGGTGCCGGATGCTTATTCTTCATCTCCTGCGGGAACTCCCAGACATCACCGTATGAATTTGCGCGAGGTACAAGCCTGAAATCTGGTTTGGCTATCATGTAGATCACTTCATAAGTCGGCAGGAAGTATCCGGGGTTGAAATTGATTCCGCCCTTCCTCCTCCAGATTATTATCTGCCTTACTGGGAAGCCTTCAACTATTTCGTGCCTATCCTGAATAAGGCCTCCCTGCACCCTCCATTTATGATTGTAGAAGACAGCACCATTATTATTTATCAGGCGCATCATCTCACTGAGGCAATCGCGCTGCCACTGCACATACTCATCATAGGGCATATTGTCATCATAATCTGAGTAACCATTTATCAGAGCGGCATTGGACCATTTCCCGCCAGAACCGTTTTTCATTCCGTTGCCCGTCGAGTTCTTGAGGTTATAGGGAGGCGAGGTAATGACCAAGTCAATGCTTTCACTGGGAAAGTTCTTCATCTCATTGACGGCATCACCGCAGATAAAAGAGTTCTTTATCTCATTGATAACATACATTTGACCGGCCTCTATAAATGGGATGGCTTATTATATCATTGTGCTATGATACGGAGAAATTCTCACGAAGGGACAAATTTTCATGAGCAGATTTCTACACACAAAGTATCAATCACTTATCCCCTACGACACCAGCGAGGAGTCAGAGAGCCTCTCATGATTCATCCGCCTCAACACAAACGAGTCGCCCTACCCTCCGTCGCCCAAAGCCATAGAGTACGCTCACAGGGCCTCAAGCGGAATGAACTATTACCCTGACCCGGATTGTTCGGACTTGGCCGGAAAGCTCGCAACACTCCTGAACGTCAGGCCGAACGAGATAGTTTTTGGGAACGGTTCTGACGAGATATTGAGCTTCATATTCACGGGGCTCTGCGGGAGGGGAGCGGCCTTCCCGAAGGTAACGTACTCGTTCTACAAGATACTTGCGGAGTTTCACGGGGTCAACTATATCACCCTGCCATTGCGGGACTTCAGGATAAGGCCGGAGGATTACGTGAATCTTCGGGGACGTACGGTGTTCATCGCCAACCCGAACGCACCTACGGGACTCGCGCTTGGCCTCGCTGAACTCGAGGGGGTAATCACTGCGAACCCTGAGAGCCTGATAGTGATTGACGAGGCGTATATAGATTTCGGTGGAGTGAGTGCCGTCGGCCTTGTCCATGAGTACGAAAACGTTATGGTTGTTCGGACGTTCTCGAAGTCTCGTTCACTCGCCGGGGCACGTTTGGGGTGGTGCGTTGCTGGTGAGATGGTTGCGCGGGACTTGAGGACAATCAAGAACGCCGTAGCTCCCTACAATGTTAATGCGATGACTCAGGGTGCAGCGTTGGGGGCACTTGAGGATGAGGAGTACACCCGCAGGAATATTGGTGAGATCTGCCGGACGCGTGAGGGAGTGAAGGGTGAGCTGCGTGAAATGGGGTTTGAGGTCTTGGACTCGGAGACTAATTTTCTGTTTGCCCGTCATGAGTCGGTGAGCGGCGGGAAGATTCACGAGGAGCTGAAGTCTGAGGGAATAATCATCCGTCATTTCTCGTCCCTGCCGGAGTGGAACAGAATCACTATCGGGACTCCTGAACAGATGAATAGATTTCTCGGGGCAGTGAAGAACTTAGTGAACAGACAGGCCTGAAATAGTAAAATATTTTATTATCATAGGCACTTATGAATCACAGGAGGTAATTCACATGAGACACAGCGAAGTAAACCGCACCACTAAGGAGACATCAATTAACCTCACTCTTGACCTTGACGGCTCGGGAAAAAGCGAAATCCTCACCGGCTGCGGATTCCTTGACCACATGCTGACACTTTTCGCCTCACACGGAAGGTTTGACCTGAACGTCAAGTGCAAGGGAGATTATCACGTGGACTTCCACCACAGCGTCGAGGACGTAGGAATATGTTTAGGCTTGGCGTTCACCCGCGCACTCGGGGACAAGAAGGGCATCACCCGTTACGGCAGCATGATTCTCCCGATGGATGAGGCTTTGATTCTAACGGCAGCAGATTTCTCGGGGAGGGCATATCTCGGCTGGGAGATGGATATTGAGGCTCAGAAGGTAGGAGAGTTCGACACGGAATTAGCGCAAGAATTTTGGCTCGGCTTCACAAGAAATGCTCTGTGCACCCTGCACTTCAAGCAGTTAGCCGGGACAAACGCACACCACATCATTGAGGGAGCGTTCAAGTCTGCGGCCCGGAGTCTTGGCCAAGCCGTGAGGATCAATCCCGAATACGCCTCAGAAATCCCGTCAACTAAGGGGGTAATCTGAGTGGACCACCCCGAACGTAAGACCCTCGAGGATAAGGAGATGTTTGACGCCATAGTGAGGGCTATATTGTCCGTTGTGGGTGATGACGTTGTGAAGATTATCCTGTATGGTTCAGTTGCCCGCGGCGACAACACTTGGGAGTCCGACGTAGATATAGCTGTGCTGACTGCCAAACCCTACAAGTGGAACGCGTTCGAGGATTTGTGGGAGTATGATTTGAAGTATGATACTTTGTTCCAGATTACGCCCATTGAGGCCTATAAATTCTTTGAGGCCAAGTACGATTTGCCCTTCTACATGAACATTGAGAAAGAAGGTATAGTCCTGTGGAAGAAGTGCGCGTAGAATACTCAAAACGTCATCTGGAGGCAGCTAAAGAGTGCCTTGCTTCGTCAAGGATCAGCTTTGACAGAGAAGAGATGGATTTTTCGCTGAACAGGTCATATTACGCTATCCTACAAGCATTGAGAGCTGTAACACTTCTTGACCGCTTCGACTCCAACAGACACAAGGCCGTAATCTCATACTTCAATCGATATTATGTAGGCACTAATATATTTCCCAGCGGCACCTCAAGGCTTATAGACTCTGCCTTCAAGCTGAAGAGTTGTGCAGATTACGAGGACTTCTACCTAGCTGACAGGAAAGACGCACAGCAGCAAATTACCGACGCAGAAGGAATAATCAGCATGATAGAACCCTACCTAGCAAAACGCTGGGCAGAAATCACAAAGGAGGAAGCATTACCAATGAGCGCGATATTCACCCGGACGAGCACAAGACAATTCGAACCCCGCCCCGTCGAGAGCAAGTACATCATCAAGATTCTCCGAGCCGCAATGGCCGCACCGAGTGCCGTCAACCAACAGCCTTGGGAGTTCTACGTTACCGAAGACCCCGACATAATCTCCAGGCTCTCACAAGTCTCACCCTACTCACGCCCCGCAGCCAATGCCCCCGTAGTCATCGTCCCCTGCTGGCACACAGACAACCTCAATGCCCCGCAGATGGTCCAGATAGACATGGCCCTAGCAACACAGAACATCCTGCTTGAGGCCGAAGAGTTGGGGCTCGGTGCCGTAATGCTCGGAATTGCCCCGATTGAGGAACTCATGAACGCCGTCGCCGAAATCCTGAAGCTGCCCGAAAACTTCAAGGCCTTCACGATAATTCCCGTAGGCTGGCCGGTCAACAAACGCCCACAAGAAGACCGCTATGAACCCTCAAGAATCCACACTCTATAACTACGCGCAACTTTTAGCCTCCTGCACAAGAGCACGCCTCACAGGGACACGAGGGGCCAGCGAAATATATTCTCTGCAAGTCCTCGACTGCCTGCCCTCACTAGAATCCCTCCCGGACTCCGGCAAAGTTATCGACGTTGGCAGCGGCGGAGGACTCCCGGGAATCGTCTGGGCTGTGTACCGTCCCGCACTGAACATTACCCTTCTCGACAGCGTGGTCAAAAAGTGCGAGGCAGTCAGAGGGATCGTTGAGGCACTGGGCTTGGGGAATGTCCGTGTTGTCTGCGCTAGGAGCGAGGAATTTGCGAGGGGTAACCGTGAGGCGTTCGACTTGGCCGGAGCTAGGGCCCTTGCTTCTGCGGGAGTGTGTGCGGAATTGCTCTCCCCTCTGGT
>JAFPZI010000245.1 GCA_017417365.1 Synergistaceae bacterium | reverse complement strand
TTGATGATTCTCGGTATCGGCTTGAACCTCCTGAAGGTTACGAAGCTGAAGCTGGGGGACATGCTGCCGGGGTTGCTCTATGTGGTATTCTTGACGGTGGTATTCTCATAACGGAGGCATAAATTCATGAGCGTACGAGGCATCGTAAAAAGTATCTTCCCTGAAAGTCTTTGGCCCTACCTGCAGATACCTTACCGCAAGTGCTGGGCAATCAGGCGCGCAATAACTAGGAGCTTCACGAAACGGGAAATCATCGCCCGCGCTGAAAAGCTCAAACCTTACTATCAGGACAAACTATCACTCGAAATCCTTAACGACAGGATAGAGAGCATCAACAAACCTGATGATTCTATTTTCGTCAGGAGGGCCCAGAAAGAAGGCTGGACTTTCCCGGAACTCTACAGCGTTGACATCAGGAAGTATTCAGGCCTCTCAGTAATCTATGACCGTGAGGGCGGAGCTCTTGACTACGCGCGCGGAACCCTTGCACTAAGTAATTTTGCGGAATGGGTGGGGGGGTAAGATTTATTAGCCTCAAGGACTTTCTAGCAGGCACTAAGATTAATGATGGTGAACTTGTTGCTCTGGTCATGTCCGACTGGAATATAATACGCTTCAGGAACTCCCAACTCTCCCGAAATCTCCCTAACGACATAGTACAAGGCCTCGTTGCCATGCGGGAGAATGACCAGTACGTTGACGTGTTCGCCCCCGCAGAAAATGAAATTATCGTTGATGCCGGAGCCTACATAGGAGATACTGCCCTGCGCTTCCTGAAGTGGGGAGGAGACAAGGTAGCCAAAATATATTCGTTCGAGCTTGACCCGGGCAACGCAGCTAAGTATGAGGAGAATTTACGTGCCTTCAGGGGAAAAGTTCAGCTCGTGGAGAAGGGAACTTGGGACAAGGACGAGACCATCACAATATCTTCCGGCGGTGCAGGGAGCCGCATTGACGGGGAAGGGGACATCACTTCAGGCCTCACGACAATAGACAGCGTTGTTGGGGATGAACGCGTAACCTTCATCAAGATGGACGTTGAGGGGGCGGAACTGAAGTCCTTAACTGGAGCGCGCAATACCATCATCAAGAATCATCCCAGACTTGCGGTGTGCGTTTATCACAAGGTGCGGGACATATACGAGCTGCCGGAATATATATTATCTCTTGTGCCGGAGTACAGATTTTACCTGAGGCATTACAGTTCCAACGGCTGGGAGACGGTTTTATACGCCGAAGTCCCGAAATGAGATAAATATCTATAGAAATGAGGTTGACAAAGTGAGTAATAATATAATGGAGTCAGGAGTCAGGAGTCAGGAGTCAGGCCTGTCGTGTCGTTCTGCGTACCCGTCTACAACAACGCTGAGGCCGCAGTAAAAGTTATCAGTAATATTCTTGTCTCAGATGACCCGCGATTAGAGGTTGTAGCATGTGATAACGCCTCGACAGATAACACACAGGAAGCCTTATCACAGATTCGTGATCCCCGTTTGAAATATTTCCGCAACGAGAAAAATTTAGGTGCGCACATGAATTGGTGCCGTGCGCTCGGACACGGGAGCGGCGATTGGCTGTATCTTGTGATGGGCCGCGACAAGATTCACGGTGAGAACGCCGGAGAACTCATCAGGCTTCTCAAGTATGCGGAGGACCACAACATTACCTGCATAAGGGACGGCCACAGCTACAGGAAAAGTGTCGATACCTATTCGGGAATCAAAGCAATGATAAGATTTCTCGGCGGTAATCATCCTACAGGGGCTGTGTTCAACAGAAGGCTCTTCCAAGCTATACCTGATGATGTGAAGCTGAAATATTTCACGAGTTCCGACATGTACCCCGAAAATTTTGTGTGGCGTGATCTGATTATGCAGGGCACAGCAGCCTTGACCATGAGCGGAGTATTCGAGTGTGCCGGCCTTGTCGAGACTAATAACGTCGTGCTTAATAAGTCAGAAATCAAGTCCACAGTTGAGAAAAGAGGAAACATATTAGACACGTTTTTTGCACCCAAAGGCAGAATGAAGCTGTTCCGGGAATTAATCAGCATGGTAATAGTGGACCTCAGGGACAAATTCACGGAGAAGGAGAAGACCGAATACATAATCTCAAAGTTTTATGCTCTGCTCAATAACGTATCTTACGCATGGTGCGTGTGGTGCGAGGACGCTGAACAGATGGCGCATTACGGCCAGAACGTCAGGACCATCACCGTACGGGAGATGTGGAGCAACATTCTCAAGGCTTACCCTGAGGCTTCTGCGTACCTGAATGAGATTGGGGAATTGACCCTCATAAGGAAGCTCCGAATGCGCTGGTGCATGCTCGTGATGGGTGTGTATGCTCCGATAGCCGCCAAGTCTAAGAAATTGCTTCAGGCTTTGGGGATTTGGCACTCACTGAGAAGATTTCTGCGCAAAGTTTTCGTCCGCTGATAAGAAGAATCCCCCCGGCCTCGCAAGACTGGGGGACTCTCCCCTACTTTGAGGGCTGCTGAATCCAAATCGTAGCGGCCTCGTTCAGCGTCAAATCATACTCCGACTTCCCGACCCTGCAAGTGAATTGCTCGTCCTCATTGTCCACAAGCTCAACGTTCGCACCACTAACGAACCCCTTCTTCATTAGCTCCTTCCTCAGCGGCTCATCAGCAGTCAGCCTCAGAATCGCCCCCTCAGACCCACGCTCACACAGAGTAAGCGGCACAGGCACCAGCAATATCGGCTTCTCAATCGCGAGAAATATCTCGTCCACCCACGGCTGATGTTCCGCCCTAGCCTTCCTGAAGTACTCAAGCAGCGCGTACAGCCTGTCCTCTGTTACTGAGTCTATATAGTGCTCCATCGAACACGCCATCTCAGACGAGTGGTCCCGGTCCAGCCCTAGCAGTTCGTGGAAGAACGCCCGAAACCCCTCGTGCCTGTGGAACACCGTCATACCCTGCCTGCGACCAGCTTCCGTCAAGTGCAGTGCTCCATAACGCTCGTGTTTCACTAGGTCAAGTTCCACTAACTTCTGGACGGTCGCCGTAACCGTTCCCTTAGTGATCTTCAGGCGGTCGGCCAAGTCCGTAACGGTAATGCTCCGGCCAGTGCTCTCAAGCAGGAATAATTCTTCTAGGTAGTCTTCAATTCTGGGGCTTAACATAAATTTTCACCTCATGTTCTCGTGTATGTCCTGACTTCCGGCCCTGAGCGCAAAGAGTCCCGACGCACAAAGTCCGGTCAGTACCGTAATTATTCCCGAAGCCGCCGAAATCAGCAGAATTTTTCCCCACGAAGGCAGCAAGAACGGAAGGTGCAAACTCTCCGCGACCAACGGACTCAAAACGGGAATTATTACGCCTCCCAGAATTATACCCGCAACAGCCCCGAATATGCTCACGATTAATGCCTCATTCAGCACCATGAAGGCCAACTTTTTCCGCGTCGCACCGATCGTACGCAATATCCCGAACTCTTTGCGCCTCTCGCTGACCGTCAGTGAGAACAATAACGCAATCACTATCACAGCCATAACCCACAGTGCCGCGAGAAAGTATTTCGTAATCCTCGAGACTAGTACGAGGCTTGATGAGATTGTGCCCACGAATTTTTTGCTGAACAGTGCATAAATCCCTTGAGGGTTGAGGGCCTTATTGATTGTCCGGGCAGTTTTTACCGTGTCGGTTCCCGGCTTCAGCTTTATCATGATTACGGACACAAGATTATTGTTTGCGGCGAGCTTTTGGGGCTTTATCCTGTCTGCGGCGTTTGCGAGGTCAATAATTGTGTTCCTCGTCATGAAGACCGAAGAGTCAAACCCCATCCCAGTGCGTTCAAGCCTCCCTGCAATCGTAAGAGTCTGCCCGAAAAACGTAATCTCATCCCCAGCGTTGCCGTTGTTGTGATAGCCCAAGATTATTTCTCCGTCGTGAAGTGGACGCTTGAGAGTCTCATCCAGCCAGCTCCGAATTATGAAGTCCGACTCGTAGTCAATGCCCATAATCTGCACAGGATAGGCACAGCATGAGGCCCTAAGTGTTGCCATGAAGACTTGCGGCGTAACCTTTTCTATAACGTCCAAGCTGAGTGCCCGAAGCTGACTCATTGCGTCGTCAGGGAGGTAGAACGCGCTAGGTTTTCCCGACAGAAGAATATTCTCGACGTGAGGGTCATAACCTGCAGGCACTAGCATAATATCAGCCCCGAGCCTGTCAGACATGCTGAGGACACCATTAGTGAGGCTGAGGACCAAGACGCTTCCGGCAAACAGGAACGCAGCAAGAACTATTTCTGCACCAATCAGGCAGAAGCTCCTGACGGGATGACGGCTGATGTTCCTTCGGGCTATTGTGCGGTCGTTAAGGCGGGTCATGAATGGCTCTTCAGCTTGAGGGCTTGGCCGAATGTCGCCGACTGGTCAATGTCATCAACTATCCTCCCGTGCTCAAGGATAATTTTTCTCTGCGCAACGTCCCCCACTTCAGGGTCATGGGTAACTATGATTATCGTTACTCCCTCATCATGGAGCCTGCGGAAAATGTCCACAACTATTCCTTCATTCTCCTCGTCGAGGTTGCCTGTAGGTTCGTCGCCAAGAAGTATCTGCGGAGAGTTTATCAGTGCCCGGGCAATACACACCCTCTGCTGCTCGCCTCCCGATAACTGTGCGGGAAGGTGTCGCGCTCTGTCAGCCAGACCAACTTTGGCTAAGGCCTCCATAGCTTCTTGTTCGTCGGGCATGCTGTGATAGTACTGAGCAACCATAACGTTTTCTACGGCAGTAAGGTAGCTGATTAGGTGGAACTGCTGAAAGATCAGGCCTATCTTGTCCCGCCGGATTCTTGTGAGGCTTGAGGCATTCTCGCGGCTTATGTCGACACCGTCAAGAATCACGCTCCCGGTCGAGGGCGTATCCATGCAGCCAATAATGTTAATCATTGTGGTTTTGCCTGACCCAGACGGCCCCATGATTGAGAGTCAATCCCCGGCGTTTACGCTCAGGTTAATATCAGCTAAGGCCTTGAGATTCCCATAAATCTTTGAGACATTGCTAAGTTCAAGAATTTTTGACGACATTATTATTCTCCCTTCAGGACTATTGCTGGATGTATCTCCATGACTTTTCGGACGGGTATTATCGACGCTAGAACCGTTATAGTTATGAATACGGCTATAGTTATGGGAATTAGTGCGGGCTGGAAGTTTATTGCCCTCCCGAACACGTTCAGGCTCACCCGCTGCGCAAACTCGAACCCGAGATACACACCGAGTGCCCCGCCGATTAGTCCGAGCATTACCCCTTCACCGAGAAGCTCACCCATAACTAGTTTGTTCTCCGCGCCAAGTGCCTTCTTTAGGGCAATCTCACGCCGTCTCTCAGCGACCATCGCAGTCATTGTTGTATATACAGAAATCATCGTGATAATCAGCACCACAGCCGTAACCAGCAAGACAAGTGCCTGAAGTTTCCCTAGCACTATATCCTGAGACTGAGTGAGCCTCCTGACCGCCCGCGGCATGAGTTCGGGAATATCGCTCTCGATTTTTGCGGAGAGTTCAGAGAGTTCCGAAGCGTCCGCAATCACGCTGCACTCAATCACGTCCGCCCTGTAGGTGTCGCTGATGAGTTCGTCGAGCATGTCTATATCCGCAAAGATGAACCCCTCCTCAGCTCCCCCAGTCGTTACGATTCCGCACACTGTGAATTTCCTGCTGAAGTTCTGACGCGCCAAATCACGCCGTAAGTTCTCCTCCGCGCTGAGGTCCTGACGCGAGGCTTCCGCTTGGTGCCCGTACTTCACTCCCTGAACGAGGAACGAATCCCCCAGATTGAGTCCCAAAGTCTCGGCGATTTCGTGCCCGACCATCACACTAGAAGTGTCCTCACGGTTTGGCCAAGTCCCCTCAATGTACCAGAAGGGGCTGTTGTTCTTGGCCTGCTCTAAGTCCGTCCCAGCTATGATGTATGGCTGTTCGTTGATCTTTACTGTCTGGTAACGGTAGGGAGCCATGCCGACAACTCTGCTCTTCCCGACTAAGTCAGTGAGTGCGTCAAGAGTCTCACGCGTAATCTTGGACTCGCCTCGAGGAAGGACGATAAGATTCGCACCGTATGACCGAAATTCCCGCCCCAACTGTTCGGGGATGTCGTAGTAAATCGTAACGAGGCCTGAAAGTATCGTTGCCCCAATCGCTATGGCCAAGACCGCAATAATCAGCCTCGAGGCCCTGCGGACGAGTGAGCTCGACACCATCCGCCAATACATTCGCTTCCTGCTGCCGTGTCTATTTCCCATGAAGTACCTCCGTAGGCTTGAGTGCCGTCAAGTAGCGGATTGCCGGGACGCTCCCCAAAAGGGTAACGAAGAACAGAATTACCGCCACGATAAGAATCACCATGCGGGCAATCTCAATGTATGAGCCGAAAACCGTCTGGCCTATTATCTGCGCGAAACCTATACCCAAGAAATAGCCAAGAACGCCCCCGAGAAGTCCCGTAATCATGACTTCAGCGAGGACCAGCAAAACTATCTGCCAGTTATACGCGCCCAGAGCCTTAAGCAATCCGAGTTCTTGACTGCGTTCTATTACGCTGGCCGTGATTAAGTTCGAGATAGCCAGTGCCGAACCTATGGAGCTGAGAATCGTAATCAGCACCATTAAGAGCGTGGTTTTGTTGAGGATTGTGCCTTCGGATTCTGCAACCTGCCTCACGGGTTTAGCGACTCCGTCCCGTATGACCTCCTGAATCTGATGACATATCGCGCTCACATAGGCAGTGCAGTACCACGTCTCGTACTCGTCTGGTGAGAGGCTTCGTGGGTTTTGTGCGGCCTTGCGGGCTAAATCGTTGTAGGGGGTCGTGAGGGCAGTTACCTCAATCGTTGAGACTTTGCCGCGAAGATTCATCAGGTCCTGCAACGCCGGAAGGGTCATGAGAATCTTGCTGTCGTCAGTTCCGCCGTCGTTGAAGATTCCCCGAACAGTGAAGGCCTTACCGTTGAGGGTAATCGAGTCCCCGACGTGAATACCCTTCTCACCAGCGAGCAAGTGCCCGACCATCACGGACCCGTCATCGTCCTCACCTAGCCACGAGCCGGAGACCTCCCACCAAGTCCGCAGAGCCTTCAAGCCCGTGTGTAGCTCCTCACCAGTCGAGAGGGTTGCGTGTTTCTCCGGCCAAGTCCCGAGAAGCTGCACAGTCTCACCATCATTGAGGACCGCTTGACCGTCGAGCATGGGGGCAAAATCGAGAATGTTGAACCCCCAAAATATACTCTTGAGCTTCAGAACGTCCTCCTCATGAAGGAATTTATCGCTCACTCCCTGACCGCTGAGGCCGTAAAGGTCATTCATCAATGCAGCGTCCTTGTGCCTGACCGTGATATTTGCTCCGTAGACCTTGAGTTCACGGTTGACCTTGTCGCCGACCCCGAGCATAACATTCATCATGGCCGTAGAGAGGGACACGCCGAGAATTACTGTGAAGGCAATCATCAGCATTTTTCCCCTCTGCCGGATAAGAGTCTTAGTAATCATCCGCCAAAACATTATTTGAACCTCATTTCGTGCTTCTCTAACTCTTTCACGTCAATAAAGATTTTCCCGCCCCGAATTTCGTACTCAAACGGTACGGGGTTGCAGCCTCCCTTGAAGCCGATTGTGTTCTTGTTCATGACGACATCGCACCGCCTGCAGACGACTTCATCATCTCCGCGCTCGTAGTACCCGGCAATCCCGCATATGTCGCAAGCGTCCAGACCCACACCGTAGGCAGTTCCGGCAGGCTTCTTGACGACCAAGAATCTAACGTCGTACTTGTTGGGCGTAACGTAGGAGAATTTGTGAAGGTGCCCGTCAGATACACGCTCTAACGGTATGGAGATTACCCCGTCGTTCAGGTCGTAGGGTTCGGGCTGGACTTCTGCGGGGGGTTTGGTGTCGTAGTAGTGCAGGACTATCACGACGAACACCGCCAACACTCCCCAGACTCCAAGACTCCAAGACCATCGCCTACAGTCCCTGAGGCGCGCTTTCTCCTTGCGCAACTGTGCACGATTGGCGAAGATTCCCACAGGGTGCCGGTGAGTAAGAATCACAAATGCCAGCATCACCAGAGCCAGCAATAATTGTGCGAACAGGAAGGCGTTCGGGTTAGCGTCGTGCCAGATCATGACCTTGAAGACCGAATCCGTGAGGGGAATAACTCTTAGCCTCTGTAGTGCAGCAACTCCAGCCCCGATAAAATCTCCTGCGAATATCACCGCAGACCCAAGCATGAACACAGACTTTTCACCCTCAGTCCGCAGTGAGCCGTGAACCTCATACGTACTCAGGACCAGCAGAGCACAAAGCACAAGCCCAAGAGTGAATCCCAATGCCCGTAAGAGAGCGTTAGTGCTTATTCCTGCCTCCCCAAAGTAAACGAACTCGCGGGTATACTGGATTACCGGTGGGACCAAGTACACCAGAGCCGCGCATACCATTACGGATAAATAGAACATGTTCGATTTCTTCGCGAACTCATTGCGTAAGAACATTGCCGCAAGAGTCCCAAGCACACAAACCACCGCCAAGACCGCAACACTAACCACAAGCCAGCGGTTGAAGCGCATCAACAGCAAATTCATTCCTCGAGGGTCATACATTCGGACCCCGAAGACTGTGCACCCCGCAATCACTCCCAATAACGCGAAAAGTGCCGTGAACTTCCGGGAAGGGCGCGAATAACTCAAGATTATTCCCAGCAACACCGAGAAGGCCGCTAAGTGGTCAGTAACCGCAACTAGATACTTAAGAATCTTTCATCACTCCTCAACACAAAAACGGGAGACCCTGCAAAACTGCAAAGCCCCCGTAAAAATTCCTGATTAATTTTCCCGACTGACTAATTCTGGAGCTGCTCTGCTGTATAATTCCAGTTGAACTCCACAGTATGAGTCTGGAAGAAATTCTTTGCGTCCTCTTTTGCGGGTACGCCTGTTTCCGGGTCAGTGTGAAGCAGGTAATCCGTCGGAGGCTCAATGATGAATCTCAGCTTGTACTGTCCAACTCTGAGGCCCTTAGCTATGTTCGCACCATAGTGGGGGCCGTCGTCTGCGTTCATGGGCATGAATGAGCCTTCCATGACTACAGTTTTGCCGTCCATCTGGAGAATCTGGTACTTGACCGTGAGATATGCCGGCCAAATGTTTTCACCGTTGCCGAACCCGTAGGCGACTGCGTAGACGGGCTGAAGGTGAATGTCCGCCTCTAGGTGAAGGTCGCTGTCCTCTTTTGAGGGGTTCTTACCTGCGGGGTACATGTCTACTGCCTGGAAATAGACGGCTGCGACGGTGTAGGGTCCTACTACCTGTTCTTCACCGATCGGGATTTCCTCAAAGCCTGCATCACCGGGCTTGACTGAGGCCACCTGCGCTCCGAAAGCTGCGCCTGCCATTGCCAGAAGCATTAGTGCCAATACTAACTTCTTCATAAATCTTTACCTCCTGATAAAATTTTGCTCTATAAATTCCCCATTAGCCTTTAACGGGGTCTTTATCCTTCTTCCTGAACATGTGGGGGAGCATTATCCAGAGTGCAGCTATGACTAACATAATCTGCGGGATAAGAGTCTCCGCCCTGTCGTAAATGCTCAGAATCTCGATGCTAAAACCGTTCATCGCAGGAATTACCGTGCGTCCAGTGATTACGTCGGCTTCAGTAAGCTCAATAACTCCCTTGCCCATGAAAGATATGCACATCAGGAAAAGCAGAATGCTCGTGAACATGAAGAACGCCCTCAACGGGAGCTTCACGCTGAAGTACCTGAAGGCCACCCACACGGCAACGAGTACGAGGACACCCGCGCCTATTCCGTAAGCTATGTATGCGGGATTGCTCATGCCTCCTGTGAACGCTGCTGAGTAGAACAGAATCAATTCTGCACCCTCACGCATTACCGCAATGAACGCCGCGAAAATCAGTGTCCATTGAGATTTGCTGTCAATTGACTGCTGAACTTTTCCGCTGATGTAGTTTTCCCAAGCTATTGTGTCGGCCTTCGAGAGCATCCAGTTGCTGACGTAGAACAACACAGCTACGGCCAAGAACATAGTCCAGCCCTCGAGGAGTTCACGAGCGACTCCGCTCTGTTCGCCGAGCATGGTCTCTAGTGCCCAAGCAAGAACGATACTCGCGAGGATTGCCGCGAATGAGCCGAGATATACGCCTTTGAGCATGTGTTTATTGCCGGTCTTGATGAGGTACGCGACTATTGCGACAATTACGAGGATAGCTTCAAGTCCCTCACGCACGAGGAGTCCGAAGGCAGTTATGAACGTGAGCCAGTCGCGGTTCACTGAAGCCTTCTTCTCTGCGGGAGGTGCGGGAGTCGGTGGGGTCTCGCTGACTGCTGGAGTCTGTGCTGAGGCTAATTGCGGACGGGGAATTTGAGTGTCTGTGTAGATTGCGAGGCCGATAGAGTCGGGGTCGGAGATCTCACAAATTCCGTCGAGAACCATAGCGTCCTTGTAGACTTTGATCTTGAGGTCCTCTATCTGCTGTAAGAGGGCGGATTTTTCCCTGTCCTGATTGCCGAGAAGTACGTGTTTGATGTCCGAAAATTGGGCCTCTATGTGATTCACTCTGGCCTGAGAGATTGCTACCATCACGGTGCGCTCGAAGCCCTGAACTTCATAGTAGCCGAAATATGCATCGTTGACGTGTTTGTAGGCGTCCTTGTACTTGTCTGCGAGGACGTCATCTATTGCGGAGTTGAACTCTAGGGCCATATCTGAGGCGACTCCGCGCCAATCTGCATAACGTTTTTTCTTCTTGGCCGCTTCTGAGTCCTGAGTGGTTGTGAGGACCAGAGCGAATAACATTACTACGAGCAGTGCATAACCAACAAAGCCCCGCCTATATCTGAACAAGTGGGTCAATCCCTTCTGAGAGTGAAATTGTATGTATCAAACTTATTGTGAATTAATGTCGGTGAAAATTCTACCAGCAGTTAATTTTTCGGTCAAGTGATTTGTTACTAGGGACAAACTTTAGGGTGTGTGAGGGGGTGTTAAAGGATGAGTGCTTGAGGTAGAGTAGCGAGGGGAATAGTTGTGCTGACTCGGTATGGTGTTGTCTGTTCTGGGGGTGTGAAGTATTTCCGGCACGGGAGCATTCCGGCAAGCGCAAATATCTTCCTGAGGCGGCGATTCTTCCCACTCCTGCTCAGAATCCCGGGATTGTCGATTACCGCTTCAGAAGGCCCAGACGTTATCGTGATGAATATCTCCCTGCTTATCCCGTAATCAGAGTTCAGCAGTGCCCTCATAAACGCCCCACGAAACTTTTGCGCCGACTCATACGACAGTCTACACGTCAATCTCGGCAGAATCTCAGTATATGCCCCCCAGATATTTACTGCCCCAATCTCTGCGGAGAGCACTTTATGACTCAGTACAGCACTCACACTCATACTCTCACCGAACATCAATGCCCCAGCAAGCGTCAAGAACTTTCCCGAAAACACCCCCGCCCTCCTCAAGAACTCATCCCGC
>JAFPZI010000004.1 GCA_017417365.1 Synergistaceae bacterium | reverse complement strand
CGGTGCCTTCGTGTTGTCATAGTTCCAGCTCACTACGGACAGTCCGGCGTTCAAGAGCGAGTGCCAGACTCCCCGCTTGTCTGTGGTGGTGTAGCCGAACATGCGCTCGTTGTCGCCAAACGCACCGTGAATTAGCACCACAGGAGGTGCCTGAAGAGTCAGCGTCAGGGACTCACTAGTGGCAGTTCCGTTCTCGGGGGTGAAGGTTGCCGTTACCGTGAATGAGCCGGAAGGGTAGGTGATGTCCGCGGGCCAAGCCTCAGGAGCAATGAACACAGCCGATGCCTGATAGCCGTTGGTCGTGCTCGCTGCGGCTATGGGTGCGGTAAGTTCCTGCCTCGTCGTGAGACTCTCGAGCTTTGCGCCGGAGATTGAGGGTGATACTGAGAAGGCCACTGTGCCGGGAGTGTCTGACTTGTAGCGGAGGATTATGCGTGAATTTCCGTCGGCAACAAGCCCGGTCCTGACGTAATCCGCAGAAGTAATGCCGGAAATCATTTCTTCCGTTATTGCCGTGCCTGTTCTGGTGAGATATGCATTGGAGGAAACACCGTAGATGATCCTTCCTGCCGTTGCACCTCGCTCGATGGCTGTGAACTCATCAGCACATGCCGGAGCCGCAAGCACACACAGCACAACAACTAGCGATAAAAGTTTACGCAATGATAATATCCTTCTTTCTTAGGAAGTTAGCAGTATTATAATTTATGCAATCCCAAATTCACAGGAGGCTATCAATGCCGGACAACACCAAAACTTTTACGGAACAATGGAAAGAGTCAATCTACATGGCTCATGTGAACTTTCTCAGGAAGCGGGAACTTTACGAGGAGTGGAAGAAGTTCAAGGCTGGCAAAAAGTTGAAGCAGGACGATTTTCGGTTAATGTCCGAGTTCATAAGCATGATTGAGAAGGCCCAGCAATGAGCACAAAAGTTTTCTCGTACAACAAAGCCTCAGAACTTGCAGGAATAATTCAGGCCCTCAGGACGGACAAGAATACCCGCTTCGTTGTTCCCTCACGCAAGGATAAATTCTTCTTCCCCTATGACGGCAACACTGAGCGTGAATTGTGGACGTGGCAGGAAATCTACGAGGACATCACGAAAGATTCGGACCCCTCGCAGATGAAGAAAGTCTTATCGCCTCCCGATCATCAATTAATCCTGAAGTATATTCTTGGCCGGTTGATCTACAGCTACACCGACAAGACCGACCGTCTTCCGGGAATCAAGAGGCCGGGATTCTTGTCCCTGCTCTCAGACGATATACGCGAGCTCCTCAACGAGGGAGTAACTTCCGGCCAGCTCACCCACAAACCAGAGAGCGACAACCCGTCAGAATTCCTCTTGCCGTAAATTTACGCGTCATACTTGGCCTATCTTGAGTTCTACAACCTCCTAGACAGCGCACAAATCTGCACGGCTGCCTTAGACGCTCTCAAGGCCAATCCCGATTGGGGCAAAGAGTTAGTGATTGTGTTCACGGGCTTTCTGTCGTTCACCCACAGCCAGCTAGAACTTGTCGAGTCCCTCACCAGCCGCTGCTCTCAGGTAATCATCATCAAGCCTGAAGCAAACTTGCGGGGGTTCTCTGACGCTGCCTCACAGGTCAAGAGCTACTCAGGAGTTCGGGAGTCTGCCGGAAGAATTGCGGAGTTCCCCGTGTCCGAACCGAGCCTAGAACCCGAAGTGATTGCGAGAAAATTAGCGTTGTGGTCTTTGGGGGAATGTCCAGAGTTGGGTGAATGGCCCGGGTATGACTCTGTTGCGGTCATGGTCTCACAGGGGCGCGAGGACTCATTTGCTCAGGCGTTCAGGCGTTACGGAGTCCCATACGACTTCATGAGCGGAGTCCCAATCAGCCAGACCTTGCCGGGAAAAGTCTTGGCCTCAGTCAGGACGTTACGCACACGCCAATTCCCGACGTACGAGACAGCAACACTCTTGAGCCAGCCATGTTTTGCGGGTAAGGACTTCCCGGTGATGAGGGCGTATCGTGCCGGACGTTCGGGGCTTGACGGTTGGGAAGAATACTTAGGGGGTTACGAGGAGGGCGGCCAAGTCATCACTGACGCTCTGAACTCGATACGAGCAATCAGGAAGTTCACAGAGTCCCTCCAGCGCAAGAACACACCAGCGGAAATCATGGGGGCCTTCCACGACTTCCTGACGGCACCGGGATTGTGGCTTAACCGTGAGGACAGACTCTCGGACAACCCCGAACTTGACGAGAGCATAAGACTAACAGCGAGCGCAATCGAGACGATAGGGGATAAGGTGATGAGGCTTCGTGAACTCATGCCGGACTTGGGCAGGGTTCAGGACGAACGCCTAGAGAATGATGACGCGTATGAATACCTCGAGGACTGGTGCAGGAACACCAACACCCGAGCTCCCGTACAGGTCTCGGACGCAGTGAGAATCTTCACGGGACAGCCTCAGGTCTTGGCCTCGTTCCCAGTGTGGGTGATGACGGGAGTAACGCAAAAAACGTGGTCGGGTAACATTCAGGCCTCACCGCTTTTGGGAGCGGAAGCACGCTCAGCCCTCAACGAGAACGGTGCGCACCTTCCGGGAGCATACGAGAAGGCACAGCAGAGGGAAGCATTATTCAGGAGGCTGATACACACCGGCGAGGGACTTACGGTTATTTCCCGGCCATTGCTCGATGAGGAGGGGCGGCCATTGTCTGAGTCCCCGTTCATGGAGAGATTTCGTGAGGACATGCCCGGCTGGAAGGTCGAGAAGTCAGAACCCGCCGGAATAAGCATATTGCTCGGTAGCGACGGTTACGCTTTCACTGGGATTGACCCTCAAGGGAGGACGCCACGCAGCGTCCCTAACGTAAAGCGCAAGGCCAATGCTGTTGGAGCGAGCAACATAGATGAATTGCTGTCGTGTCCGTTCCTGTGGCAGCAGAAGAGGCAGGCGGAACTCTACGAGCCGGATTCTGGTGTGGTCTCTCCTGCGGAATGGGGGGTAATGCTCCACAAGTATTGGGAGCGCGTTTGGGGGCGTTACCGTGAGGACATGACGAGGCCGGGACTGACCTTCACGCACATCGCAAAGGAGGAGTGGCAGAAGTTACTTCACGCCAGCGAACACGAGGAGTACGGGAAGTTCACTCGTCTAGTGAATGACCCGCGCCTGACACGGAAGCTCCAGAGCCTGAATTTTCGTGCGGAGAGGCTCGCTGGAGTTCAGGCCAAGATTCTCGACGGACTTCATGAGGCCGGGTACGTCCACACTGAAATTTTGCTAGAGGAAGAAGCCTACTTGAAGGGTAATCGTGAGGGAGTAACATTTCTCGGGCAATGCGACAGGATAGAGTTTCTCAGGGGGCCGAAGGGTGAGAAGGTTGCGTTCATTGCGGACTACAAGGAGGGCAACAGCAAGAGTTCAGAGGAGTCCATGAACATTGCGGGGCGTTCTTGGGCTGGGGAGCTTGAGAAGTTTGCTCACGGTTTGCAGTTGTCGGTGTACTCGGCACTTTTCGCTGACGAGGGTTTATCGGGAGTGTATATTCTTGGCCTCGAGGACGGGAAGATAGCCGG
>JAFPZI010000244.1 GCA_017417365.1 Synergistaceae bacterium | reverse complement strand
TATCCTCCCGTAAGCTATCCTCCCGTACGTTATGCTATAATTCAGTAACTTAAGCAATCGATAGAGAGTTTCACACTGTGGGATGCACCAGCCGCCCGCGTTCTGTCTGCACCCATATATGCCCAATTCAGGAAGGATGAATTATTCATGCGCAAAATCAAGTTCTGGAGTCTCCTGTTAATGCTTGCCCTGTTGGTGTCCGCGTTCTCAGGCTGCGGAGGAAGTGCAGACACTGACAAAGAATCCTCCGGCGATGTCCCCAACACAGACCCCGACACTTACGACACAATGACTGTGCTCGGCGGAAATTGGGCAGTCGTTGATCAGGAAGTCAGCGTGAGTGCAGCCTATAGCGATGACTTGACGCTGGACATGTCCCTAGTTAGCGCAACAATGAACTTCACAGACACCCAGATAACCGGCAGCAGAGGAATAACTACCCTCACCCTTCACGAGAGCTGGCAGTGTATCCTTGACGGCGATACTCGGGTCTACATGGGAATAGTGCCGATTAATCTCGATGACGTTGTTACCAGCATGATTCAGTCAGGCGCAGACAACTGGAGGTGTGAGCTTTACGACGCATACAGGACAGTCATGAACATTGAGGTAAAGGAGGAGAAATTGATTCAGGTCTCCGAGCACAGAATAGCTATGGTTGATGACGTTCACGGAATAGAGTACGAGGCTGTATTAACCTTCAGGAAGCAGTGATTACGCCCTCCCGCAGTAATATTTGAATGGGCACTCCCTGCAAGTGTCAATGTTCTCGGTCCTGTGTTCGAAGTCCTTCATGAGTATCTTTTCTGCCGTGTCGTCGAAGCCCTTCACGAATTTTTCTGCCTCCCCCTCGTCGAAAGTGTAAGTCATCTCTGGAGAATTTCCCCCCTCGCCGGTGTAGTAGAGGGTCATTCTGTCGACCTTCAGGCCCAAAACCTTTTCCGCCAAGTACGCGTAAACGTTCACCTGCCTCAAGTAAGTATCCAGGCGTTCCCTGTCGCTGTTGATGTTGATGTTCGGCTTTGCCCCAGACTTGAAGTCTATAATCTCAGTCTCGCCGTCCCTGATTCTAATCAGGTCAATTCTTCCCTCAAGGATATATTTTTCCCGCACAACCCTCAATTCTGACTCGGCAGCAACTAACCCCGTCCAGTCCGAACCCTGACGCATAACGTAATTCATCACCTGAGCGAATGCCGTCTCCTGTGCCTGCGGAGACAAATACGCCTGCTCACGTCTGGAGAGAAGCTCATAGTTCGCGCTGAACCATTCGGAGATATTCGCCTCGTTGATCTTGTGCTCCTCCTGATTCAGCACCGCCCTGTGAATGTCCTCAAGTGTTGCGTGCACAAGTGTACCCAAGAACGTAGAAGCCGCAATTGCCGGAGAAAATTCCAGCTCCCTCAAGAATTTATACTGCATTGGGCATGACTCGTACACAAGAATATCTCTCGTGAATGAGTATGTATTTCTCAGGTCCGAGTCTTTCTGCGGAGTAAGCTCAATTTCCGGTGAGGGCGTGAATATCTCGTCAGCGTCATCAAGGCCGTTATATGCCCCCTCAAGATACGTGCTCGGGGTTCTGCCGTCCTCGTTGCATGTCAGAATCAGCAGGTTCTGTGCCCTCGTGAACGCCACGTAGTACAGCCTCCAGAAGTCGAACAGCCGAATAGACTCCGCCGACTCAAAGTCCCCCCGCCGTGAATAGTCGTGAAGTATCTCACGGATTAGCTCGTTGTTCCTGTCCTTCACCAAGTCAGAGTCCGGCCGAGACCACAAAGAGTCCACGAACACTACGGGAAATTCCCGCCCCTTCGCCTGATGTATAGTCATGAACGCCACGTGCCCTGGAGGAACGCTCTCGGTGTCGCTCTCGTACTCGTCCAGCCCCTCGTCAATCCTGAACTTCACGTAAATATTCATCATCATCGTAAATTGCGTGTTCATGTATTCGCCCTTGATGTTGTTGACGTTGTAGCTGTGCTCGTAGTCCCTGAAGACCTGCATTAATCGTGCGAGGTTTCTGGCTGGGCGCAGTGCCTTAACGCTGCCGGATACGTCCGCGTCCAATGCGTGTCTGAACGGCTCAAACGCGAAGAGTTCATACAGCAGGTCAGTATACTTGTAGCCAGCGTAACCTTTGAGCTTCCTGTGGTCGTCGCGCCTCTTCAGCAGCCAGTCCTTGAGGTCAGAATATGCAGGTTTGTCGATGTACCGCGATAAGTTCTTCAGGCAGTTCTTGTAGTAGGTTATGTAGTCGGGTTCTCGGCCCTGATAGCTGAACTCTCCGGCGTTTAAGGACTTCAGGTAGTCCGGGAACATTGAGAGTAGGCATCCTATTGCGAAAAGTATTTCTGGGCGGGTGAAGAATAGGTTTGAGCGCGGTGAATATACGTTGATGTTGTTGTTCTCGAGGTAGTGCGCGAGTTCTTGTACCCTTTGGGCTTTGACCGACCTGAACAAAAATGCTGTCTGGCTGTAGTCCGTGAGAATCCCCGAGTCCTTCAGGGACTTAATGAACGCTAAAATCTTCTCGTGCCAGCCGTCCTTGTCGTTGATTCCCGCGAGCCTCATCACAGAAGGATATGACGGTTCCGGCTTGTGTGCTTCGAGCTTCTTCTCGTGCCTGAAGTTCCCCCAAGAGAAAAAGTTCTCTGTGTCGTCCATCCAGCGCGAGGAGAAATTCACGATTGCCGGTGAGGACCTGTAGTTCAGCATTAACTTCACGATACGGCATTCATTCTTTGCCCATTTGTCGGGAAATTCTAGGATGTTCCTGACCGTCGCACCCCTGAACCTGTATAGGCTCTGGTCATCGTCCCCGACTACGCAAACGTTGCGGCTCTCGTTCCCAAGCAGGAAGATTAATTGTTCCTGAACGTAATTCGTGTCTTGGTACTCGTCAATCATTATGTAGCTGATCTTTGACTGGAGGCTCTCGAGGATTTCGGGGTTGTCGCGCAAAAGTTTATAGGTCTCCGTCAATAGTGATGAGTAGCTCATTGAGTTATTCTCTCTGAGCATCGAGGCGTGTAACTTCATAGCTTTTGCCAGAGCTGAGACGGCAGGGTCAATGTTGCGCTCCAACTCTTCTGGGTCTATCAGTTCCTCAGAGAGTGCGTTAATGTAGTCCCTGAGCTCCTGTGAACGCCTCCATTTGCCGGAAGTCCTGAAGATTGACTCAATTCCGGGGATGTCCAAGAATTTATTCATGTTCTGGAGAATCATGTATGCGTGTCCGAAGTCGTCGAGTATCCTGAAGTCCTTACCGTGAGGCGAGAAGTCCGCATACTCCCTGAGAATCCGGGCGCAGATTACGTGGAACGTCCCGGTGTACATTGCGCTTACGTCGGCGACAATCTTTCTTGCGGATAATTCTTCGGTGATTCTGGTCTGCAGCTCTGAGGCGGCCCTGTCTGTGAAAGTTGCGAGCATTATGCTTGAGGGCAGGACGCGCTTCTTCTGAATCAGGAACACCGCCCGCTGAATGAGGGTGTAGGTTTTTCCCGTTCCCGGTCCGGCAATGATGAGCAATGGTCCTGTGATGTTGGTGATTGCTTCCTTCTGGGACTCGTTAGCTGTGCCGAAGTCGAAATCTGAGAAATCTTCCGGAGCAATTTCGTCAATCTTGGCCTGTGCCGGCTGTGAAAATTTCTCGTCCATCCCCAAATATGAGCGCAAAAATTCGGCTTTGTCCTCGTCAGTGCAGAATTGTGCTATGGATTTGTCAGCTTCCCGCAAGTCCTTGCGTGAGGCCAAGATTATGCATTCGGAATTTGCGCAGTTTATCTCCCGTGAGTATTCGGGCAAGTCTTTTGGGAAGTCATAGTGCACAACGAAGCGAATATCTTCACGTTCTACTTGGTGGTAGAGGATTCCGGGAAGTATCGTGAGGGTGTCGCCGAGTCCGTCATAGTCCCTGAGTGTCTCGCGGAGCTTGTAGGCAGCTTCAGGGGACGAACAGTAAATCACTCCCGGCTGCCCCGTCCTGCGTGAAAGAATATCGCTGACTGCTGAGGCTTTGCGTTCCGTGCGTATGACAGTGAACGACACTTCGGGCCTCACGAACCCTGCGCAGACTCGGGCGGGTGAACGCAGGGACTTCATGATGTCCTGACGTTCTGTGGGATTCGTCGGGCCTGTGAAGACTCCGCGGCTTATGCGTTTTGCGCTCAGGGAGTCGATGAACTCACAGCTTGCTTTGAGGTCTGAGCCTTCACGAATCACGGCCATAGAGATTTCTGTGTTCTTGAGGGCAGCGGTGATTTCTGCGGAAGTGAGCAGGCCAAGAGGTGAGACGAGGATTTTGCACACACCGTTCTTGACGCGCCGTAGGATGTCGCGCTTCTTCGTGGGGCTGGTTGAGGAGGTGAGGATGTCGCAGTGTTGGTCGGGTTTGGGGTTGTCGGGTGTGTCTTGGGAGATCACCAGAGTCAGGCCGGGCATGAGGAGCGCGGGCAGACGGTAGCAGAGGCTCATACCGTAATTTTCCGGCATTGAGCAGAGGACATCACGGCCGGTGAGAATCGCGTCAATCACTTCTTCTTGTCCGGGCCTGAAGGAGTCGTAGCTGAAGTGCTGCCGTAAGAGTGAGACTAAGTAGCTGGGCTTCTGGGGCTTGGGGGGTTCCGGCTGCGGGGAGGGGAGAATCACCGTTGGCTGTGCCTTCAGGGACTCTAGGGCGGATTTCAGGGAGGCAGTTTGTTCCTGAGCTTGGGCAAGCTGAGTCTTAAGGCCGGAAATCTCTCGGTCTTTGTCGTCAAGCTGTTCGGTGAGCGAGTGAATTTTCTGTTCCTGCTGAGAAATCATCTCGTTCAGGAGCTTTGTGCGTATATTTAGGAAATTCTGGACTTGCTTATGTTCGTCGGGGGTCAATGATTTTTCTCCTTATTTCACGAGGGGCTGCCACCACGCCTCATTGCTTGGGTAACACGCTATGGTCTTCTGTATGCAGTTCTCAAAGCTGGCTTCAGGCAGATAATTCTTGTTGGGGAACAACTCTAACACAGCTCCAAAAGGTATCTACTTCGCGAGAGAGCATCACACCTTATTGCTCAAATACCACGCTATCGTCTTCCGTGCGTTATCCTCCAATCATGGCCCTTCCTGTCTGTAACGAACCTAATCAAACTCTCCGGCTTCCCAAGTTCACAGCAGATTATCTTCACTTATCATACGCATCTGTCCTCAACACCTCACAAGGGGCCCCCACGCCTATTGGCCAAATACACGCTAGGGTCTTCCTTATGCCCTCCTCAAATCGGGTTCTGTAGGGTCAATAACTATCACTAAACACAAAAGGTGTCTTACTTCACGAGTGGCCCCACGCCTATTGGCCAAGTACCACGCTATCGTCTTCCGTGCGTTATCCTCAAATCATGGCCCTTCTTGTCC
>JAFPZI010000243.1 GCA_017417365.1 Synergistaceae bacterium | reverse complement strand
GTTGCACCCACACCCAACATGAGAAACCGGACGTTGTGAGGCAAAAAATTACCCCCTTAGCTGTGAGACTAAGGGGTCAGCAAAAATTTCTGTCTTACTTCCTGAAGGGAGCGAGCAAATCCTCACCCCATCCTGCAGGCCTGAAGAACCCGTGAAGTTGCACCCACACCCAACGTGAGAAACCGGACGTTGTGAGGCAAAAAATTACCCCCTTAGCTGTGAGACTAAGGGGTCAGCAAAAATTTCTGTCTTACTTCCTGAAGGGAGCGAGCAAATCTTCATCCCATCCCGCAGGACGGAAGAACCCACCGTACAGTTCCGCCAAATGCTCCCTCATTGCCTCACTCTGATATGCCGCCACAACCTTAGCATACACCGCCAGCTTGGCAGGGTCAGACAAATCATCAGTACGTGCCGCTATCAAGTTCCAGTACTCCTGCTCACGTGCAGGGTCAGCAAACACAGCATCACTCGCCTTCAATCCGTAGTCCAGCGCGTAAGTGTCATTGATCACTCCCGCAGTAATATCCGGCAGTGCTGAAGGTATCGTGTTGGCCGCCAACTCCTGAATCACTATCTTCTTGTTGTAGCTGGCTATGTCCTCCTTTGTGGGGTTGAACCCAGCCCCCTCACGAAGGGTGATTAGTCCGCTCGCTGCCAACACCTTGATTGCCCGTCCCCCGTTCGTCGGGTCATTGGGTATAGCTATAACGTCCCCGTCCTTGACCTCGTCGAGCGTCTTAATCTTGATTGAGTACAGGTTCAGCGGCACAACAAACGTGTTCGCAATGTTCGTGAGCTTATAGCCCCTGCTCTGGAGTTCGTCCACAAAGTATATCCTGTGCTGAAATCCGTTCAGGTCAATATCCCCGTCAGCAAGTGCCCTGTTCGGCGTAACGTAGTCGGTGAACTGGATAACTTCTAGGGTGATTCCGTCTTTGGCAAGCATTTCCTTCACAGGCTGCCACATCTCGTCATAGACGCTCCCAGTAACCCCGAGCCTCACCGTAACGTCGGCCCAAGCTCCGAACGCCAGCACAAGCACCAGCGCAATCGACGCAGCTAACTTCTTAGTCATACAACATACTTCCTTCCGTGAAAATATTTATCGGCACACGGGAAGCTCTCCCGTTATGTCCATGAACTTACTGTTTGAGGAAATCCTGACGCATAGGCGTAAATACCTCGACAAGCATCCCCGGTTCAACGCACTCCAGCCCGTGAACTGCCCCTCCAGGCACAACACCAGAATCCCCCGCACCAACCTCGAAGGTCTCGCCCTCAACACTATACTTGAAGCGTCCAGACAGAACATAACAGCACTGCGTATGAGGGTGTTTGTGAGGCTGCACCTCAGCACCAGCAGCACAGCTCATCTCTACAGCCATAATCTGTTCGTTCCACGCAAGAACCCTCCGCACTGACCCTCCGCCCAAGTCCTGAAGTTCAGTGTCATCGTGCTTCACAAATAGTCCCTTCATCAATGAGTGTTCCTCCTCGCAAAATATTCACCCATCCACTGCACTACGCTCACTCCAGCAACAAGCACACCAACAACTACCCACGTTATGTCCTGCATGTTCCGGTCATGCCCGTAGCGTATCGCGAAGTCCCCAAGCCCCCCGGCTCCAACAGCTCCAGCCATAGCAGTAAGGCCCAAGAGACTGATTATCGTTATCGTTATTGTCCTGATTATCGGTGCTAGGCTCTCACGAAGATAGACCCTGAATATCACCTCGAACGGGCTCGAACCCATAGCCAACGCTGCCTCAACTAATCCCTTGTCCGTCTGGGCTAATGCGCTCTCTATCTGCCTCGAGAAGAACGGTGTAGCCCCAAACACTAACGGAACTATTACCCCCCTCACGTAAATAGCCGTCCCCATGATTGCGCGTGAGAGAGGCATTAACGCAGTCAGAAGGATAATGAACGGTATCGACCTGAAGAGGTTAATTATCTTGTCGAGCACCTGATAGACGGGCTTGTTCTCCATGATTCCGCCGGGCTTGGTTACAGTCAGGATTACTCCGAACACGAGGCCGAACACAAAGATGATTGCTCCCGACCACACCTCCATCAATAACGTATCACCGCATGCCTTCCAGAACTCGGGAAGCCTCCTCATGAGATTCGGAAGCCATGTGTTAAGCTCCTGCATCCTGAATCACCTCCACACGTATATTCTTGCTCACGTAGTACTCAATCGCTCGGTTAATGTTCTCTCTCGGCCCGCTGAAAATTACTACCGTTCCTCCGACCATTGACCCCGCAACTAT
>JAFPZI010000242.1 GCA_017417365.1 Synergistaceae bacterium | reverse complement strand
GACCGGACAGAACTACGAAGCCGGAGAAGTTTTCGGGACGGTAGAAGCATAAGGGAGATAGAGCGAGGCCCCTCGTTCACGAAAGACGGGGGGTAATTTTTTGTGCTAGAATATCCCTATTATCCATTTTTAGGAGGCATCCATGAACGACAAATTAGCTTGGCCTTTCGACAGCCAGCAGCTCCTCCACAAACGTAAAACCCTGAAGAAAGAACTGCTAAGTAATTCACGGGGGGGGGGGGGTAAGTGATTATACTGACAAGAGAACCGCTATTCTGGGAGGCTCCACAACTCATGACATAAAGGATATGCTCGAACTCTTCCTCCTCAACTACGGAATACGCCCATCATTCTTCGAGTCGGAATATTCTCAGTACTGGAACGACGCAATGTTCGGCAACCCTGAACTAGAAGCCCTCAAGCCTGACATAATATTTATTCACACCTCCACACGCAACATAAATTCTTTTCCCGGCCCAGACAGCTCACAGCAGGACGCAGAAAACTTACTGCACCAAGAGTACAATCACTTCTCTGCAATGTGGGACAAACTCAGCAGCACTTATCACTGCCCAATCATACAGAATAATTTCGAGTACCCTTTCTTCCGCCTCATGGGCAACAGTGATGCAAGCGATTACAGGGGCAGAGTAAACTTTGTTACGCGCTTGAACCTGCTCTTCTACGACTACTCACAGACACACGAGAACTTTTTCATCAACGACATAAATTATCAGTCGGCAAGTTACGGCCTCGACAAGTGGTCAGACCCGTTTTACTGGCACATGTACAAATACGCATTGTGTCTCGATGCAATACCGTTATTGGCCTTCAACGTCGCGAACATCATCAAGTCAATCTTCGGGAAGAACAAGAAGGCTGTAGCCCTCGACCTCGATAATACTTTGTGGGGCGGTGTCGTTGGTGATGACGGAGTAGAGAAGTTAGAGCTCGGCCAAGAGACATCAATGGGCCAGGCCTATACGGAATTTCAGGAGTACCTTCGAGGCTTGCAGAAATTGGGCGTGCTCCTGAACATCATATCCAAGAACGACAGAGACAACGCAATTGCAGGCCTCAACCACCCGCAGATGATCCTCAAGCCCGACGACTTCATATCCATTAAGGCCAATTGGGAGCCAAAGAGCACAAACCTCCTGAACATGGCACGAGAACTCTCACTATTGCCGGAAAGTTTCGTGTTCGCTGACGACAACCCGGCAGAGCGCGAGATAATCCGTCAGCAGATTCCCGGTGCGGCTGTCCCTGAACTCGAACGGGTAGAGCACTACATAGCTGCCATAGACAAGGGCGGATTCTTCGAGGTTACTGCGCTCTCACGCGATGACCTCAAGCGCACAGAAATGTACCGTGAGAACGCAAAACGCGCACAACTCCAGAGCTCATTTGTGAATTACGAGGACTACCTGCTGTCCCTCGAGATGAAGGCAGAAATCGCACCCTTCACGGAAATCTACATGTCCCGAATAGCACAGCTCACGAACAAGAGCAACCAATTCAACCTCACCACAAAACGCTACACGAATGAAGAAATCGCTTCGGCCGCATCTGACCCGGAGTCAATCACACTCTACGGAAAACTTGTCGACAAGTTCGGGGATAACGGGGTCGTCAGCGTGGTTATCGGCCAAGTTCACGGTGCGGAACTCGATATTATTCTGTGGCTGATGAGCTGCAGAGTCCTAAAGCGTGATATGGAGTTCGCAATGATGGACAAACTAGCACACAAGGCCGCACAGATGGGCGTAAAAGTCATCAACGGCTACTATTTCCCGACGGCCAAAAACGGAATGGTCAAAGACTTTTACGCTCTTCAAGGCTTCACGAAAGTCTCAGAGGATGACGAGGGCAACACAAAATGGGTTCTCGACATAAGCAGCGGCTACGAGGACAAGAACAGGGTGATAAAAGTTGACTGACAGGATAAAGAAGTTTGCGGCTTTGGGCGGCGGAAAAACCGGCTGGCTCGACAAGAAAGCTCCCGTGTGCCCCCCTCGCGGTGCCGTGTTGAGGCCTCTTGCTGTTGCTCCCTGCACTACTGACGTTCACACAGTCTCAGGCACCAGAAAGACCATGCTCGGACATGAGAGCGTCGGCGAGATTCTGGAGGCCGGGCCGCTTGTACGGGACTTTAGGCCGGGAGATGTCGTGATTGTCCCGTCGATCACCCCCGACTGGAGCGACACATATTCTCAGGACGGCACAGGTACTCACTGCTGGGGTCAGCTTTTCGGCGGGCGGGACGTGCTGAATACGTGTTTTGCCGAGAAGTACGCTGTGTCTGACGCGGACGGCAACCTAGCTCTCCTCCCTGAAGGCATGACTCCCGAAGAGGGCGCAATGTTGAGCGATATGGCAGCTACGGGCTTCACTGCGGCGGACTCTGCAGGAATAACCTTCGGAGACACCGTAGCTGTAATCGGTATAGGCCCGGTTGGCTTGATGTCGGTTGCGGCCTCTGTCTTGAGGGGAGCGTCCTACGTTTACGCCGTCGGGAGCCGGAGGGCCTGCGTCAGGGCGGCCAAGAACTACGGAGCCAGCGAAATAGTCAGCTACAAGGACGGAAATATCACGGACCAGATATTGGCGCTCAACAAGGGCAGACCCGTCGACAAGGTCATAATCTGCGGCGGAAATGTCTCGTCTTACTCTGAGGCCCTGAAGCTCGTTCGCAATGGAGGTACTGTCGTCAACGCGGCATTTATCCGGGACGCAGAAAACATCACTCTTCCTCTTGAGGCCTTCGGAGGAGGCATAGCTAACAAGAGAATTATCGGTGTTGCCACGTCAGGCGGAAGGGCTTACATGGAGCGTCTTGCACGCATGGTTACTTCGGGAAGGCTCGACGTAAAACCCCTAATCACCCACAGATTCAACGGGTTAGACAAGATAGAGGAGGCACTAAATCTTATGCGCGAAAAACCTGACGACCTTATCAAACCAGTAGTTC
>JAFPZI010000241.1 GCA_017417365.1 Synergistaceae bacterium | reverse complement strand
GTTGTTCTTGGTGTGGCTGTCAGTGATTGCCTATTGCGTTATTAGTGAGGACTGGGAGATGCTCACGGACTTTTTCACTTGGCCTCCGGGAATGATTCTCACGATTATAGTATCCGGCTTCTACCTCGTCATAGTCATAATCGCCAACCCCGAAATAGTTCACTTCATGCGGTGCCAGAATCATATCTACACTTTCGGGGGGCTGTCTGGAGCGGTGATATTCCTGTTCCTGAGCTTTGTCCCTTGGCATGGGTTCATAGCTAGGGCGGTGTTCGAGGTCTTCCCAAAGAAGTACCCTGCGGAAAAAGGCTCTGAACTCTTCATGCTGGTTTGGGCGGCAATGTTCGCGTTCTCTGCGGCAGTGTCGGGAGATGTTATGTCGGTGGCGGCGTGTATCCCTGCGTTGTCTGCGATATTGGGCAGGAAGTTAGATGCTTGGCTGCTCAGGAAAAATCTATACTCCGTCAGAATGTCCGTCATGATTAATGTGCTAGTTCTTGTGCCGGTGCTGTATATGTTCCTGCCGTTCACAATGAGGGTGTTTCCTGCGGTGAGGGTCTCGCTGATGTCGTTAATCCCTTGGGGAGGTGCCGTAGCTCTGTGCCTGTTCGCGGGTTGGTACTACACCAAGACCAAGCAGATAGTGAAATGGGTGCGCAATGTTCCAGCGGCGGCGCTGCTGTGCTTGATGCCGTTGGCTGGGGTGTTCAACCTGACTGCGGAAGAATATTCTGTGAGGGAGGTTGGGCAGGGTCTCAGGAGCATTATTCAGGGCAACGACACGGTTATTCAGTATGGTGTGAATTTCCCGTCGGTGTACTTCTACACGTTAAGGAACTCAAGAATTATTGACGCGGAATTGATGAGGGGAGTTCAGGAGAGGAAATTTCTTGCGGACTTCTCGCTGATTGGGAGGTTGTGGGACGGTCAGGGGAGGGTGTTTCTGATAATGCCGTCGGAAATCCACACTGATAATCCGCTTCCGGGAAGGATAACACATATTTTGGAGTCGTACGGAATATTATTATTGAGCAACAAGTGAGCAGGAAGTGTTATGGCAACCCAACGGCGGGCATGAGCAGGAAGTGTTACGACAACCCAACGGCAGGCACGAGCAGGAAGTGTTACGACAACCCCAACGGGCGGGCACTAGCAGGAAGTGTTACGGCAACCCTCAACGTTTGGGCAAGAACACAAACGGTGTATCATAGACTCAATACTCACAAGGAGACAAAGATAAATGCGTAAAATTCTAGTATCAACGATTATTGCAGTTCTGTTATTCTCAATGGCTGTCCACGCTGAAGTCATACCAGACCTCGAGACACACAGAGTCATCGGCGGCCTCTACTCTCTTGCCTGTGCAGCAAGTCTCAACGGCAAACCTGACCCCCAAATCTCACAGTTACGACAGTTCTTCACGGACCTTCCCAAAGACTCACAGCTCCTCAGCAAAAACGGCTCCCTATGGGTCGGCGTCAAAGTCGGGGAACTATCCACAGCAAGACGCTACCTCAGAACCCACGCCGCAGAACTCTCCATAATGGAGTCCCCCGGCGGCTACGCTTGGATGAGCGGGGAATATGCTTGGCTCAAAGCTGACGGCCTCTTTCTCAGGGCAGCGAACGGCTCGGACTCCGGCTCAGTATTCCTCACAACTCAGGGCCAAGACACTTGGTGGCTCGCTCACCCGGACTTCACCACACAGGCAGCACGTCAGGTAATCGCTAAGTTCGGCGTTAATGACGCTCCCGAACTCCGCAGGCCCTCAGGGGAGAAACAGAGCCTCTATGAGTCAGTGAAGCCCTCATCCGTAAGAGTCCCCGACAAAATTCACGTCGGCACAAGAAGCAAGAACAGCATGGATATCGAATTAGGAACGGACGTAATCTTCAGCCCGATTCCCAATATACACCGCAGAAATCAAGGAGGTAACGATTAATGGCAGTACTAATTTGCGGAGGAGCCGGCTATATCGGTTCCCACAACGTCAGAGCATTCACAGAACACGGCGAAGAAGTCATCGTAGTTGACAGCCTAGAGACCGGCCACAGGGCTTCCGTTCCCGAAGGCATCAAGTTCTACGAGGGCGATATTCGTAACCCTGAAGTCCTCGACCAAATTTTCACTGAGAACAAGATTGAGGCAGTTATTCACTTCTACGCTTATTCCCTCGTTGGTGAGAGCATGGAGAAGCCCCTAAAGTATTTCGATAACAACGTCGGCGGAATGATTTCCCTGCTCGAGGCCATGTACAAGCACGGCGTCAAAAGAATAATTTTCTCCTCAACCGCAGCCACTTACGGTGAGCCCAAGAGAATCCCAATCCTTGAGACCGACCCCACAATCCCCACCAACCCCTACGGTGAGAGCAAGCGAATCATGGAGAAGATGATGAACTGGGTCAACAAACTTCACGGCATAGAGTACGTGTCCCTGCGCTACTTCAACGTTGCCGGAGCGTGGCATGACGGCACTATCGGCGAGGATCACAAGACAGAGACTCACTTAGTCCCGCTAATCCTTCAGGTTCCTCTGGGGAAAAGAAAGTTCATCACAGTCTACGGCACAGATTACCCCACTAAGGACGGCACTTGCATCCGGGACTACATTCACGTTGAGGACCTGGCCAAAGCTCACATTCTCGCGCTTGAGTACCTCAGAAACGGCGGAGAAAGCACTATCTTCAACTTAGGGAGCGGGGACGGCTATTCAGTAATGGAGATGATCAACGCCGCACGAACTGCCACAGGCCTGGAAATTCCTCTGGAGATCGGCGCAAGACGACCGGGAGACCCAGCAAAACTCGTGGCGGACTCAACGAAGGCTCACGAGATTCTTCACTGGAAGCCAGAAATTACCCGCATGGAAGACATTATCGCTACGGCCTGGAAGTGGCACAAGTCCCACCCGAACGGCTACGGCGACTAGGGAACTATGAGCGTTTGGAGCGGAGTTCTGGACAGCTGCCCGGGACTCCTCTGCTGTGTCGTCAACATCAAGGGCCGCTTGATGTACGCTACTCACGGCTACAGGGCGATTGCTGCTCGGCTCTTCGGCCACAAGTGCGAGGAAGGCAGCAATTACCCTCCCCTAATCACGGAGATTGACCGCGCTATTCACGAGGCTCTGACTGCAGCGTGTCTGGGTGAGACAAACTCAATCGAGATGGCTGAACACGACAACATTTGGGAGCTATCGGCCTCACCCTTGAGGATTGACGGAGAAACTATTTCCGGCGTTGTGATTCGCATAACGTCTTCGGCCAAGCCCGTGCAGGAGGCCCCCCCCGTCGTCATGACCAACCCCGAAATCCTGAACTCCGTACCGTTCAGGGCGTGCGTTGCGGACACTGAGGGCGTGATTCTTGCGGCGAATAAGTTCTTGGCCTCCAGTCTCGGCAAAAATCCCACAGGCACAAACATTGCTGCCCTCATCGGTGAGAGTGAGGCACTGACTAAAATTCTCGCTGACAAGTCCGGCTACCTTGAGGCAGAAATAGACTCCTTCGTCGGGTACGAGAACTTCTACGGCTTCACCCCTGAAGAAATATATCTTGATGAGGAGCTCAACGAGATTCACGAGGCCAAGCCACAAGAGTCAAGAATAATCCATCTTCACGCAGGCCCGGCGGAATGGGACAAGAAACCCGCCGTAATGCTGACGTTCGAGGACGTTACGGACCTCACACGCGCTCACGAACAATTGCGAAGACTCCTCACGTATGAGCCTGACACTGGCATTCTCAACCGCAGGGGAATAGAGCACACGATTTTGCGCCAGTTCCCCAAAGCCATACAGGACGGCCGCAACTTGAGCCTAATAGCCCTCAGAGTTGACGACATGAACACAGACGGCTACTTGGCTATGAATAATATTATGCGTGAGTTCGTGCGCTCCGTCAGAAGGTTCATGAACGGCAGGGCTGAACACTCTATCGCACGCTGGAGCCAGAATGAGTTCATGATTCTCGCGGAGTGTCCTGCGGCAGTCGCTGTGGTCATGGCAAACGAGATCCGCGACAGGGCGAGGGGAATAACCGTGAGTGCTGGTGCGGCTGATTTGCACGAGGGGGGCTATTCGAGCGTCAATGAGTTCATCGGGGCGGCCTATGACGCTATGAACAGGGCACGGCTTGAGGGCGGCAACAAGACAATTCTTGCAGGCAGGTAATGAGGGCGTTAAAGCGTTTTGGGCAGAACTTCCTGACTGACAGGAACATTCTCGGCATCATGCTTAACAGGTCGGGGGCGTGTGAGGATGACTGCGTCCTAGAGATCGGCCCGGGACACGGCGTATTGACCCGGGAACTCCTGAAGGCTGGGGTTAAGTGTCTGCACTGCGTGGAACTCGACGAGAGGTTACGGCCTGAGCTTGAGGAGTTAGCGCGCGAGAATGACAGGTTAAGGCTTCACTGGGGGGACGCGGTGAGGTTTGACTATGAGTCCCTGAAGCCATTCCCGAATAAAGTTATCGCCAATATCCCATACAACATTACGACACCGTTAATCTGGGCACTCCTGAAGTATTCTGAACTCGGCATGAACTATCACTTGTACATGCTCCAGAAAGAGGCGGCTTTGAGGCTCATTGCTCCCCCAGACACTAAGGCACGCTACCCTTTGGGCGTAACTGTTGAGGCTATGGGGTGTGCGGAAATCGTCAAGAACGTTGCGCGGACGTGTTTCCGGCCTGTGCCTAACGTGGACTCTGCGGTCGTTGAGATTGTGATTGAGAGAAATTTTGGGCTTGGCCGTGATGAGGTGTGGAGTGAGCTTCTTCACCGGGCATTCTCACAGAGACGCAAGACCCTCGCCAATAACCTCAAGGGGTTTGTTGACGCTGAGAGTCTCGGCAGTCTGGGGTGCAAGAGGGCGGAGGACCTTACCTGCGAGGAATGGACAGAAATATATTCCTCCGTACTGAGCTGATTTGTGCGGAGGAATCTTTATCTGCTACAGGCGGATATTCTCCTGACGGTCTGAATCTTCCACGCTGAGAATTTCGTCGTCGTCGAGGTCCGGCAGTTGTGGAATCTCAGTAAACGCTAAACGTTCACCCTTTGATGCTTCTTCCTCGTCTTCGTCCGGCTCTTCCTGTTCGTCTTGCCCGTCAAGATTTCCGCTGATGA
Organism: Synergistaceae bacterium; assembly: GCA_017417365.1. Taxonomy (GTDB): domain Bacteria; phylum Synergistota; class Synergistia; order Synergistales; family Aminobacteriaceae; genus JAFUXM01. The sequence goes on along the minus strand of JAFPZI010000241.1, from coordinate 18,573 downwards.
GTTCAGCCTCTTCACCTGTCTCCGGCACAATCGGTGTCAATATGTCGTCAATGTTCTCGATTTCCGGCGCGTCCTCCGTGAGGTCAATCGGCTCTAACACTTCTGCTGGCTCCGGCTCTTCAGGCTCTGAGGCTTCAGGCGGGGTCTGTTCGTCCTCAGACAGTGCGGCTTGTTCGGCTATGTGTTCGTCTAGCTTCTCCTCCATTGTGCTGAAGGCTTCAGCTAGTTCCGGGTCAGGGACTTCTTCAGGCTCCGGCACTATCTCGTCAACGTGTTCGGCCTGTTCCGGCTCTTCCAGCTCCGGCTCAGGGGCAGTGAGAACTTCCTGCGGCTCGCTGGCCTGCTCAATCCCGAGAATCTCCGGCTCCTCCGGCTCTGACTCCTCGTGGGGTTCCTGTTCCTCGTGAAGGTCAACAAGCTCTTCAACCCTCACATCCTCCTCACTCACCGGCGAAAGTTCCACGCTCTCACTAACCGGCAGGTCCTCGAACTCCCGGCCGTTCTGCACAACTGGTATGAACACAGCGATAACTTTCGTGTTCCCTGAGTCCCCTGCTGCGTCGTGAATTGCCTTGACGACCTCGTTATACAGCCATGAATGCTGGTTATCCTTCTGAGGCAGCACGTGAACTATCTCCGGCTCAGTTGATTCCGGCTCGGGCAATTCTTCCGGCTCTGGTGTCTCAGGCTTTGGTGAGGCTGTCCCCAAAAATCTTCCCGCTGAAAACTTCCCGGATAACGGCTTGTGCTGTTCGGGAGCCCTCTTAGGCTCCGGCTTGTGGGGGATCGGCTCGTAACCGTTGTCTTCAAGCCACTCGGTCTCTTGCTGCTCTATCACCGAACGAATATTCTCTAACGCTCTCTCAATTGCCCGCATGTTAGTATTCTTCGCCCCTCCCTGCTGCCCAAACCTCGTGAATGTCCGTTATCCCCTCGCTCAAACGGTCCACAGCCGTCAAGATCTTCGCGTAAAGTTCCTCATACGGTGTGCGGGAACGAGCCGTAAGACCCATTGACCATATGCGCCCGGAAGTTATGTTGTAGGGAATGCTCTTGTGAAGGGGTATGTCTTCAGCAACTGGGTAGCCGTTGTCGCTGATTATCTGGTTGGCGACTTTGGCCATCGACGAGGAGTCAAAGCCTATTTTCACCAACGGGAGCTGTGAACGGGATTTGGCGTACTTCTTCTCTGCCATAGACGCAATCATTCCCAGAGGTGAGAGCGAGAAATAGTCTGGCCTCACTGGAATTACTGTAATGTCTGCGAACTCTATGGCGTGCTTTGAGGAGTCATCGAGTGTCGGGGGGCAGTCAATCACAATCCATTCTTCGGGAGCGTCCGCGTCGCTGTCCTCTAGAGTGTTCTTAGTGCGGAAGTTATTCTTGAAGCCGCTGTTCTTCAGGAAGCCGAATGCTGATGTGAAGTTCCCTGAAGGGTCAAGGTCAATCGCAAGCACACGGTTATGCCTCACGAGTGCTATTTGCGCCAGAATTACCGCTATGGTGGTCTTGCCTACTCCGCCTTTGCGGTTGAACACTGCCACTGCTATTTTCGACATGTCATTTATCACCCATCTAAAAATTTATTTCGCTCTTGCCATTATGATAATTGAAATCAGCACAACTGCAACCCCGATAAAATTCGCTGTGCCTATTTCCTCGCCGTAAACAAGCATACCGATTAACACGGCACTTACCGGCTCAATGGACGCGATTACTGGTACTCTGCTGGTGTCGGCAACTCTGCCCAGACCGATATAATACACCAGATATGCAAGTGCTGTGGGGATTAGTCCGTAGAGAAATCCAACACCGGCAATCTTCACGTTACTCACCATCGGCGTAATGTCGGGCCTCGTGAATATTAACAGGAACACTACGGCGGATAGGTAGCTGTAGACGCTCATGATTAACGGGTCAGTTCGTTCACCTGCGGCACGGCCGAAGATTGCGGCCATTCCGTAGCAGAACCCGGAACCGAGACCGGCAGCCAGTCCCAAGAGATTTATTGAGCCGGAGTCTAACTTTCCGCCCGTAACAGTCAGGACGCACCCGAGAATGTTCACGAGAAGGGCGCAGACTTTGAGGGGTGTGAAGTGTTCGTGGAAGGCTATCCTTGAGGCTATGGCGGTGAACAGGGGGGCTGTGTAGAGTAGGATGCTCGCTATTGCCATGCCGTTTTGGCGGATTGAGGTCGTGTAGCACAGGTTGAAGATTCCGTTGGAGACCAGGCCGAGAAGAATGCAGAGGGTTAAAGTTTTGGGGTCATGGAGGATTATTCTTCTGCCGTGTTTGGGGAGGGTCAACGAGAACATCACAACGAACGCGAAGAACATACGCATTAGGCTCGTTAGTGCTGGAGACGCTCCCAAAGTTGCTAGGGACTTCACGAATATTCCTATCGTTCCCCACAGGAGACCAGCAAGAAATATATACTTCATCCTTCACGCATGCTTGGCACGGAAATTCCGCACCGTCAAGATAAACTTCATCACTTTGCGGTAATCCTTAATGTTGTTGGACTCGACCCCCGTGCTCACGTCCAACACGTATGGCTGCGGAGTGAGTGATAGGGCCTTCGCTGCGTTCTCAGGGTTCAGGCCGCCCTTCAGGAAAAATCTGCGCCGCTTCGATGAGCCGATCATCGTCCAGTCAAACGCCTTCCCGCCTCCCTCTCCGCCGTCCAGCATAACGTAATCCGCCGTCGTGTACATCGCTCGTTCCGCACCCATCGCACTGGAAATCCTGAACGCACGGATTATCGGACAGTGAACGTATTCACGCAAAGCAGCTATGTATTCTCCCGTCTCGTCCCCGTGAAGCTGTATCATGTCCAGACCAGCCGTCTCAACACACAATGCTACCTGCTCGAGGCGCGCGTTCTTGAACACCCCTACGGACTTTATGCCCTTGCGCAGTTTCGACCTCAAACGGCCCGCGTATTCGGGAGCTATGAACCTCCGGCTCTTGGGGTTGAACACAAAGCCCACATAGTCAGGGACTAATTCGTTCATTATGCCGATTTCTACATCGTGGGATATTCCGCAGATTTTCACCTTTGCCATTCGTCTTACCTCTTAGGGAAAAATAAGAGCAGAGCACATAATTCTTCATGCCCTGCTCAAATTATATCAGGCTGTGGGGATTATTGCTTATTCCTTGACCAGCTGCACTTCGGGTTCTCGCGGCAGTCCGAATAACGGTATGAACCTGTCGAGGCCCGTGAGAGTCAGTAACAGCATCGACAAGACTGCTATCCACGCAAGATAGTTGTGCAGAATTATATCCGTTAGGCTTATCATTCCCTCAGCCATCGGGTACACAGCGTACGTTATCCCTGCGAAGAATGCTAAGTACACGTGCCATGGGATTAACTGCGAACCGAACACCCCCATTGCGTCAGAGAATGTAGCGTTCCTCAACGCCAGCTTGTACATCGCCTTCTCACTGCCCTTAACGTTCCGCTCCGTCAAGTCCTTAATGATTGGGCTTATCGTTACGATTTGCGCCATCTCGTCAGCTAGGGCAGCGTTACCCACAAGACACAACAGGCCGTTAGCGAACATTAACTGCTTCACGCTGCGGACACACGACAGGATTAACCGAGCGATTGCACCAAATGCATCCATCCTGCGCATGACACCTCCGAATGCAGCTATCCACAGCATCATAACTATCACCCAGCTTCCGGCATCAGCAAAACTTGACTGCACCATCTCGAGGAATTTGCTCACACTCGTTACTGTCCCGGCAAAGTACCCGCAGACCAACGAGCCGAGAATACCCGTCCCGAGACATACTAACGTGTTCACTCCGGCTCCGGCCAAGACTAACACAGCTATCAACGGTATAACCATGTAGTAGGGTACTCCAGTCTTCACCTGATTCAGGAGGGTTACTGCAGCCGGCCTCTTCTCCTGGAGAGCGTCCCACACTGCTTGGGGAACTTGCGCTATTGCGTCGTTGGCATTGCCTACCGTGTCGGGTAGCCCCATGTTCACAGCCGCAAAGTAGAACGCAGCAGCTCCAGCAACAAGGCACAAGAACGACCACACCCCCTGATGCCTTATCCTGTCAGTAATCTGCACACCCTGAAGCGATGAACTCACGACGGTAGTATCCGAGATTAGGCCGATGTTGTCGCCGAAGCATGAACCTCCAGCGATTGCCGCTATCGTCAGGACGTTCGACCCCCCCACAATGTGATTCAGCCACAGGAATATCGGTGCACAAGCCGCAAATGTCCCCCATGATGTGCCGGTAGCGATTGAGAGAATCGCCGTTACCAGCAATGAGGTCATTGCTACTAGCTTGGCCGTCAGTCCGAGTGATAGGGCCATGTTGATTATTGACGCAGCGACTCCCGTCTCCATGAAACACGTTGCCACTGCATAGGCCATCTGCAAAATCAGGAACACTAACACAATATGCTTCATGCTCTCAACTGCAGCATCCATGAGGTCATTGAAGCGGACGTGCCCGAAAATCATGCCGATAATCAGCGCGTAGACCAGAGACAACGGAGCCGCAAGAAGTATATCAAGCCCCAAGCCTACCGTGCCGTTCATGAGGAGGCCGAGTACAATAACGGGACTTAGCTTAATTAAAGCTGTCATGATTAATAAATTCACTTCCCTGAAGAGATAAAAATTTTGCGATAATTGTACCAGATTTAAGGAGGCTGAAAACATGAGAGTATTATTCATCAATTCGGTTTGCGGGACGGGAAGCACAGGCAAGATTACGGCAGCCCTCGCAGAAGATTATGAACGTCAAGGCCACGAAGTCAGGATAGCTTACGGGAGGTACTCATACGTTCCCGAGAAGTTCAGGAAGTTCGCTGTACGAATAGGCTCAATGAAGGATGTGTATATTCATGCCCTGCTCTCGAGATTCACAGACAAACACGGCTTCTATTCACGCTCAGCAACAAGAGACTTCCTCAAGTGGGCGGATGAGTTTGACCCGGATTTGCTGTGGCTTCACAACATTCACGGCTACTACATAAATATTGAGCTGCTCTTCTCGTGGATTAAGGCCCGGCCAAGAATGAAGGTGCTGTGGACACTGCACGACTGCTGGAGCTTCACGGGACATTGCGCGTATTTCACGATGATTGGGTGTGATGCTTGGAGGACGGGGTGTAAACATTGCCCGCAGAAATCTTCTTACCCCGCGAGTCTTATCGATGGTTCACGATGGAACTACGAGGCCAAGAAGAGAATTTTCACTGGCGTTAGGGACTTGACATTGATAACACCGTCGAAATGGCTCGCTGATTTGACGCGTCAGAGCTTCCTGCGTGATTACCCTGTGGAGGTCAGGTACAACACTATTGACACAAAGATTTTCCGGCCGACACCGTCAGACTTTCGGAGAAGGGCAGGGCTTGAGGGGAAATTCATAGTGCTCGGTGTTGCGAGTGTGTGGGAAAAGCGCAAAGGCCTTGAGGATTTCGTGAGGTTGTCGGGACTTCTTGACCCTGAGAGGTTCGCTATTGTCCTTGTGGGTGTGAGTAAGAAGCAGATTAAGGCACTCCCAAAGAATATCATTGCCATTGAGCACACCAACAACCAGCGGGAACTTGCGGAGATTTACACGGCCTCCGACGTTATGTTCACACCGAGCTATGAGGAGAACTACCCGACCGTCAACCTTGAGGCCGAAGCGTGCGGGATTCCCGTAATTACTTACGACGCCGGAGGGAGTCCCGAAACACTTCATGACACACGTTCGCGGGTAATACCGTGCGGAGACATTGAGGCCGTGAAAGAAGAGTTATGTGCTATGGCAGAAGGCTAACCCCTGACGTGAGGCTATGAGCTGGAAGAACTGGTGCTACTGCCGGAATTGTAGCCGTTGAGCTGGTTCAAGATTGCCGCTATGGAGCTTGCCTGCTGTGAGAGACGTGAAATGCTCTGTTCGGCAGCCGCAAACTTCGTGCGTAAGGCCTCCTCCTGACGGTCCAATCTCTCCTGGTACTTCTCTAGGTACTCGTCGATACTCTTAATCTGCGTGTCGATGTCCTCAATTTGCCGCGTCAACGTCCCGCTCGTCTCACCGCTGGCAGAACTCGTAAGCATTGACTTCAGCCAAGTATCCATGTTGCTAGCGAACATAAGCATCATTTCTTGAACCTCGTCGGGGTTGTCCTCTAAGGCCTCCATGAACTTGCTCTCGTCGAACTCAAGTTCCCCGCTCTTGCCGTAATCCGTCGATGTCGTAGCCAGCCCCACTTGGAACAATCCTTTGTAGGTGTAGTTCAGCTTTAGGGCGTTCATTGCCTGAGTGCCTGAGAGGGTGATTGTGTCGTCGCCGGTCGAACTGATTACTAGCTTATCCTCAGAGATTGAGGCCTTGATTAACGGCTGGTCCCGAAGGTTGCCGTTCTCGTCGTAGAAATTATTCCTCATTGCGGGATTGGTGCTGTCGTTGATCATGTCCACGATGTCCTGAAGGCTGTGTGTAGGCAGTATGGACAGGTCGCAATAGGTTGACCCAATCCGCATTCTGAGAGTAGCGGAGTTCGTGAGACCGTTATTGGCCATTGTCCCGTAAATCTCTGACGCGCTCGTCCGTGTCGAGAAGTAGTAGGTGACGTTCTGTGCCATGATGTTTCGCATTTGGCTCTTGGTGTTTCGCAGGAGGGAATTTCCGTGAAGGAGTCCCCACCTCATTCGGAAGTCGTCGGAGTCAACCGTAGCTGCTGTGTTCTCGTCTAACTGGCTCTCGGTCATTCGGGTATTCATCCACGTCATTAGGTCATTGTAGCCGTCCTTGAAGGTCGTTATGGCCTCAACAGCTTTCTCCGCGTCGTGGTAAATGTCCATTGAGACCTCACCAAGTCCCTTGAGCTGCATAGTTACTCCCTTAAGAAGTTCGTTGCCGTAATCAGCTCCGATGTTGTTCGAGTCTCGCTGGACCTCCTCACCGTCGAGCAAAAGTATTGCGTTGTGTGCCTCAGTAACGTTGCTGTTCAGGCCTAACGCGTCTATCAGTCCGTCGCCGTCGTCGCTCAGGCTGAACGTGTTAGAGTCGTAGGTGTACTCTACCGTGAGTTCCGTACCGTAAGAAGGTATGTTGCTCTTGGCCGTCTGGGTCGGTATCTGCCAGTTGAACGTAAACACGTCAGCGTCCCCGTCCTCCGTCAGCTTCTGCCCGCGCGCTATCGTGAATGAGTGCGTCGCCTTCAGTACGTCATTGCCCGTGTTGCCGTCCTCGTCCGTTACGTCAAGGTTGTAGTACAGGGTATCGTCGCCGTATTGTACGCTCAGTGCCCCATTGGCCGTCGTCATTCCGTAGTCCAGCATGCTGAGTGTTGAACTCCCTGAACGTGAGGCCGTGTAAGTCGTGGTGTTGCCGTCGGAGTCAGTGTGGTTGATTGTGTAGACACTGCCGGGGTTCGGGTAGTACCATTCGTAGCCGCCGTCAGAGTCGGTGATCCAGTTCACAGCAGCATAGCCGTCGTCGTCCTCATCTATCGTGAAGTCAACGCCCTCGTAGAAGGTCTTCGTGCCCTGAGTGATTGTAGTTGTTCCGCCGTCAAAGTCTGAGGCTGAAGGGGGAGTCGCTGAGGGGTTGGTGTAGAAGTCGTAGCTTCCTGCGGGGCGGGTGCCTTCGTAGGTCTCTGTGTTGCCGTTCTTGCTTACGTAGATTGTGTAAGTCCCTGCGTCGGTGTTGTCCTGACTCTCCCAGAGTGAACGGCGTGTGATTGTCTGTGAAGATCCGTCGCTGGCCAAGTCGTATACCTTCGTGATGCCGTTCTTGACGACCTTAATCGTGTAGTCCCCCTCGTCTAGGGTGTAATCGTCCTCCATGTTGAACGAGGCCTGCCCCGACGTGTTAGGCGTGATTGTGTAGGTGTCTGGGTCAATCTCGTTGCCGTCGGAGTCAAGCACAGTGATTGACGTTGCGTTCTCGAAATACTGCGAGTATGACGGCGTGCCCTGAGTGTCTGTGTTCCACACTACGGAAGCGTAGCCGAAAGAGTCCTCCTCTATCGTGAAGTCTATACCCTGCTGGAAATCTTCTCCCCCGCCGGTGATTCTCACAGAAGCGTCCTCAGTGTCCGAGTAGAGCAGGCGTTTCATGTTTGAGGTGTCCGCGCTGATTGCGTCGGTCGCTGAACGTGTTACGGCGTTGTCCATCTGGATAACTTCCCCGCCGTCAGTGCCTCGCCCTGTGTATGTCAATGTGTAGTCCATTCCCACACTGCCGGTGAAGGGGTATTTTCCGCCCTCTATCCACTCAATGAGGACCTTGTGAAGAACTGTATCATCTTCGCCTTCATCCTCAGCAGGAATCGTAACCTCGTCGCCCTGAATTATTCGGTAGTCGGTGCCGTATTCGTAAGCGTCTCCGTCCTCGTCGGTGAGTGTGAAGAACTGAGCAAACCTCTCGTCGCTTGAGGAGGCTTTGAGGCCGGTATCACTCAGGATTTGCTCCCAGCTTAACTGCGTGTCGTTGATGTCGCCCTTGCCGGAGTCCACAGTGAAGACTGCCTCAATTGTGTCCTCGCCGTCGTAGTGTGCGGTGTAGGTTGGTGCGGTGAACGCCTCGTAGGTCAGGGTGTAGGCTGCTCCTTCTGCGGGGTTCTTGACGGTTAGGGAGCTGTCTTCGGGCTTGAAGGTTACTGCGCCGTCGTCGTCTATGGTGAACTCCGTATCGCCTAAGTCTTCGGCCGCGCTCGAACTGTAGGTGTAGGTTGCTCCCAAGCCGCCGGTGATTGTGAGGCTGCTCAAGTCTTGAGGGTTGAAGCCCAGAACGTCAGAAATGTCCGTGCTGTCGGTGTCTGCAGAGTAAGCGGTGTAGGTGTTGCTGTAGTTGAGGGTGAAAGTTGTCCCTGAAGCTAGAGCCCCTCCGCCGGTGAAATCACTTGGCCAGCCGGCATTTGTCGGTGAGACGACCTGAAGGGTTGAGCTTGTTGTGGATATGCACCTGACGCAAAAGTCCTTGCCGTATTCGTAAGTGTTGCCGTCTGAGTCAGTGAGGGTGAAGGCAGCTTTTCCGTAAGATTCATCAACATAGTTATACGTGAGGCCGTTAGCAGAGTTGACGTAGCCCGTAGTGTTGAGGCCCAAATCGTCAAGGGCCGCTAAGGACACATTAGCATAACCGCTGGTGCCCATAGTCCCGGAGGCCGAAGCTGAAGCCGTGCTGCTGAAAGTGTACGTAGCCGCGTAAGACCCTTTGTCGAGCCACACCAGCTCCCCGTCGGCTATCTTGAAGTCAACTCCGTATGTGTATGTGGTCTCGTTGCCGTCGTCAATGGTGATTAGTGAGTAGTCGGAACTGTCTATAGTTATGCCGTCAAAGAGTGTCTCTAGTGATTTGTCGGACGCTGAGGACTTGACTTTTGCGGACTCTTCTGTGGTGATGTCTTGGCTGAACGTGAAAGTATAGCCCTTCCCGCTTGAGGGAGCCGCCTTCATTCCGTAAGTGCTGATGTTCTTTGCCTGAGTGTAGGTAGTAACTTCTGTGTTGGCACGGGTGATGCTGTCCGAACCAGTCAGTGCCCAAGAGAACACGTAGCCGTCGCCTGTGTCGTTGACCCTCACGACATAGTCCCTGCCGTATTCGTAGCTGTTTCCGTCCTCGTCGGTAAGGGTGAACAACTGCGGGTCTTCGGGGTCAAGGTATGTCCTGATTACGCCGTTGGAATCTGTGAGGGTGATTGTGGGAATGTTTTCGTCATCCTCCAGGCCGTAGACCTCCCTGTAGGCCTCCTGAAGTGCCGTGTAGTCGCTATCTTCCAGTTCGTCCTTGTGAAGCCACTGTACCGTGTAGCCTCCTGTGTCGTCGCTGACCAGAGTAAAGTCTGTGCCGTACGTGTAAGTTTGTCCGTCAGCATTAATAGTTATGCCGCTGTAATTGCCGTCTTGGGCATAGGCCGCGCTCATAACGTCAGCAATAGAATCGCTGTCTTTATCAGTGTCCGTTGTGTAGGTTGGCGTGTAAGTTAATGATAGTTTATACTTTGTGCCATTTGCCGGAAAATCCGCACTTGTCTCAAAGCCGCCTTTTGCGTCTACATAGGATGTGTATACGTCCCTAGTCTTGTTCCATAAAATTCGGGAGGGTGCATCGCTGTTAGCAACCGAGTCAAATATGAAGTTTGTACCGTATTCGAACGTATCGGTTGTAGAGCCATCCGTTACTGTTAAGGTTACTTCCATGCCCTCGCGGTTGTAGGCATCCATTACGCTGTAAACATTTGAGCTGCTGGAGGTAGTAACTGAGACCGTAGGAAATGATGTGCTGACACTTGACAAGCCGGTTATGGTCTGCCTTCCGGAGTAATCTAGATTGCTAGTAATCTCGCTGGACTCCCACGACACGGTCCCGCCCGAATAGCTCAGAGTGTACGATGTCGGTGAGACAGTTCGTGATGAAGGGGCCGAAGCACTTACTGTTTCTGTCTTAGTGTAGTTGACGGTGTAGGAGCTCGGCTCATTGGTCGTAGCTACTGTAGTATCCTCCCAGACAACTTTACCGTTAGAGTCCAGAGTGAAGTCCCGGCCGTAAACATATTCATTGCCGTCCTCATCAACAATCTTGACGCGGGAACCCAGAGTCCCCTGGTCAATCATCGTGAACCCGCTCACAGAAGCAACTACCTCACCGTCCCCGTCCTCGTCGGCCATTTGCCCAGAAGACGTATAGACATCTCCGGCGGTCATGGTGTACTTAGCGTTTACGGAAGTCCCTAAAGCTACTTCATTGCTGCGGTCATAGAGGTTCCAGCGAATATCTGTGCCGTTGACCACAACAAAATCCGTCCCCTGAGTGTAGGAGTTCCCCCCGCCGGTAATGCTCACAGTTCCGCCCTCCTCCACAGCAATATTCTCGAGGGTAGAATTTCCGCCAAGATAGGTGATGGTCTCTTCGGCGGTGCTCTGGCCAAGCCCTGTGTTGTCGCTCTTGAGAACTAGCTGGTTGTCCACGATTGAGGCCGTAATGTCCAGAGGGGTATCAAGAGTCTTAATGGTGTTGTTGATTCTGGACTTGAGGGACTGCAGAGAATCAGTAGAGTAGACATCAATACCGACTCTTTGTCCGGCAGCAGTTATGTACATTTTGCTTGATGAATCAGTAACTCCCCCGGAAGCCAGAGTACTTGCAATGGTTGAGGCTGTGATTTGCTTTGACCTGTTGGTCTGGGCTGAGGCCAATTGCTGGACGACTATATCATACACGTTGACTTCTGCATCAGCGTTGACGGTAGCCGTGAGGACGCCTTTGTATGAGCCGGAAGTGTCGACGCGCTCAATATCTACGGCTTTGGCCTTGTAGGTTGATGGGAGCTTAAGGCTGGTCATTGAGGTTTGTATGGCCTGAACCATGACCTTCATTTCCTCAAAGAGGGATTTCTTGTTCTGTAAGTTTGTCTTCTTGCTGACTTGGACTTGTGCGGGTTTTGCTGCAGCAGTGATGATTTCGTCAATCATGCTCTCCCAGTCCATGCCGGAGACAACGCCAGAAATGCTCATTGACGGCATAATATTAACCTCCTGTTCTGAAATACTATCCTGTTATCAATATCGGTGAGGCTGCAGGAAAATATTAGACGCTCTGCCCCCTCACTAAGTCCTCGTAACTCTCACGCTCGACAACTACTCTGGCCTTCCCTCCCTCAACAAACACTACAGCCGCTCTGGGTAAACAGTTATACCTGCTCGACATTGAGAACGTGTACGCTCCCGAGTTGTAGAGTGCTATGATGTCCCCTGCCTCGAGACGTGAAATCTTTGCGTTGTCTATGAGAATATCCCCCGACTCACAGCACTTCCCCACAATTGAGACGTGAGTCCCTCCGTCCCTGTCATAAGCCGGAGCGTCAGGAGCACTCACACACACGGCCTCATACTCCGCCTGATAGAGCGCAAATCTGGGGTTGTCCGACATTCCGCCGTTGACGGCAATATACGTAACTTTAGGAAGTTCCTTGATGTTCTCGACCCTGTAGAGAGTTATCCCGGCCTCAGAGACTATCCAGCGTCCCGGCTCAATAATCGCTTGAGGTGTCTCCAGTCCGAACTCCCTGCAACGTTCCGTGAGCCTGCTCATAATTGGGTTCATGAAGCCGGAGAGCTTTACGGGACTCATTGACGGATTGACGACCGCCCCGAAGCCTCCCCCTAAGTTGAGTTCACGAGTGATGAACCCCTCAGCTTTCAGGTCCCTCATGAGTGCGGTAATCCTGTCCACAGCTGAAATGTGGTCTTGAGGGTCAAACAGCTGCGACCCCACGTGGAAATGTAACCCCGCGACATCGAGAGCCTTTACCGCTTTTGCCGCCCTGATTGTGTCCCTGAGAATCGCACCCTCAAGAGGAAAGCCGAACTTGCTCCCTGTCTGGCCTGTAGCTATGTGTGAGTGAGTGTGAGCGTCAACACCGGGAGTTACTCTGAGCAGGACTTTCTGAACTCTGCCGTAATTCTTTGCGCACTCGGCGATGATTGCGAGTTCGTCGGGATGGTCCACAATAATTCTGCCCACTCCCGAACGCACCGCAAAATCTATCTCTTCACGGCTCTTAGCGTTGCCGTTGAACTCTATGCGTTCCGGGGGGAAGTCTGCACTTAAGGCCGTATACAGTTCCCCTCCAGACACAACGTCAAGCCCCAACCCCTCAGCGTCAATCACCCTCACGATTGCTCTGGACATGAAGGCTTTTGCTGCGTAATGTGCGGAACTTCCCGGCCAGCGCGCTATGAACGTGTCGCGGATTTCCCTGCAACGAGCCTTGATAATCCCTGTGTCGTAAACGTAGAGAGGAGTCCCGAACTTCTCGGCCAATTCCAGACAGTCAACACCGCCCCAAGTAAGATGCATAAATCACCACTCCTTAAAATGTGTGCATAGATTATATAGAAAATTTCTGCGGTTGGCATTGCTGAGAATGTATCTATTATGCCCGCCACAACACCGCACCCAATTCATGATATGATAATGGCCTCAAAACTTTTACACAGGACGCAAAGAATGACACAAGGAATCAATCAATTATGCTGAACCTGTCAGACTGGGAACGCAAAAATTCCGCCTCCTCACCAATCCCGGACTTGACGGTGATTTTTCCCTCAAGGGAGATATATTTCTCGCGCTCCCTACTGTCAATGATGCGCTTCACGGCCGACACTTGCCCCAAGACCCTCGACCAATGGTACGAACTCTGCCATCCTGAGGACCACGCCAAAATCTCACAGCTAGAACGCGCACTCTCAGGCCGAGAAAACTTCCTGACCCTCACACGAAAACTCTACTGCGGGGACGGACAGTGCAGAACTTTCCGCCTAGACGCATACATTCACAGGGACAAGAGCGGCAGCCCCTCCAGACTCACAGGACGTGAGACCCCATCACTAGGAGCGTGGCTGGAGAGTGCCTCAGACGGCGACGTGATAGAGTGCACTGACCCCGACGGCCGAGTGAGAGTCCTCGAGGCAATCAGGATTCAGGGAGTGATGACGTTGCGGGACAAGGGAGAAATTGAGGACCTCCAGCAGGAAAATATCAGGTTAAGGCGGGAAATCCAGCGCAGAATTTTTGCCCCCAGCCCATCAGCCTTCACACCAACACCCCAAGAGACCTCCTCACACCTTCGCAGCTCACTAGAGGAGTCCCTCACGCTCTCACTGAACGTCTTAACCGGCAATGCACCCCTCAAAGCCTTACGCCGTGCCCTGACTGAACCCGCCCTGACTGTGGGAATACTTGGCCTGACGGGGAGCGGGAAAACCTCACTGATGAATGCCCTTCTCGGCGAAAACTTAATCCCCGAACAATCCCGCACAGCAGCAAACATCCCCATTTTGTGCCGTGAGGGCGAGTCCCGCCACGCCAGAATCTACTATCAGGACGGCAGAGTCGAGGACGTTCGGGGCGATAAACTCACGCGTTCCTACGTGAAGGACCTCACTCACGGAAGCACTGCGGGAATCGCGCGATTTGAGGCAGTGATTCCAGGGGCGTTGATCCCTGAAGGACTGTGCTTTGTGGACACACCGGGCTTCGACGCACTGTCGGGTTCAGGGGGAGCGGCACTGAGAAACATTCTCCCCGAGCTCGACGTGATAATCTACGTAACCCCGATACGGGCAGCGTTCAAGGGGTCAGACTACGACTCACTGAGGACGATTCTAGCCGTGAACAAGCGTATAATCTTTGTGTTATCCCAGACTGATTTGGAGCGCGACGACACGGAGGCCGGACGGGTAATAATTTCCTCGCAGGCCAAGATTCTTGCGGACATTTCGCGCCTGAAGAGGGACATGAAGTCTTTCTGCGGTCAGGATTTCGACGTAATCCCAGTGAGTTCCCGTCTTGCTCTGGAGAAATTCTACGACCGCAAGTCCCCGGAATGGCTCGCCTCGAACATTGAGGGTGTCGTGAACTATTTTGCCGGGCATGACCCGTACAGCATGGCCTTGAGGCTGAGGGCTGAGAGAATGATTACCCTTCTTGACGGGGCATTGAGTGATAAGAAGCTGACTGGTTCATCGCGCTGGAGGCTCCAAGATTACTCGAACAACATCCGCAATGCCCTCAAGGGTCAAGCGTCATTGCCTGAGACTTTCGGGAGCTGCACCTACACAGGCGGGCCGAAGCCTCACGACAAGGGGGGAAAAAACCTTCTGTCGTCATTAATCACGTCCTTACGCGAGCACGAGTTCAGGAACAGATTCTTTGCGCTCCCAGCGTTTGGTCGTGAACGTTACGCTGTCCTGCTCGGGGCCGACAAGTCCCAAAGCCTGAAACTCTATGCGCGCCTCTCACACAACATAGCTTCTGAACGCCTGCCTGACGGAGAAGTGAGCGTAAACGAGTGGCTGTGTGCTGGACGGGATTCGCCGTTCGGGAGCATAGCTCTGCCGGTGATAAGCCCGGGAGAAAATATCCTGATAGCCCCGCCGGACTCTGACCTCGCGAAGAATATCGACTGGCATAAACTCTTCAGGAAGTTCACGCCGGTAGTGAGTGTGGATTTGGCGCGGATTGACTCGGGTTTGTCGGACTTGGCCCACGCTCCGTACTTGACGGGGTTAGCGTTGTACTCGTGGGTGTTGGCCTTCGGGAACGCTGGAATGTTTGACACACGGCAGCTCGATTTAGTGTCGAAGATTCCCGAACGCGTGAAGGAATTTGCGGAGGTTACGGGGTTAAAGAGTCCTGATTGGTTCATCTATGAGAACTACAGGATATTCTGATGATATAATCACTCAAAAAAGGAGCTTGATTTTCTTGACAAAACGTTATAATAATGGTAAAGAGCCAAGAGCCAAGAGCCAAGAGTAGAAGTGTATGTGGCGACGCAGAGGCCCATAGACTTTGCAGTACCGTCCTACTGTGTGAAGTGTCAGGTTGATGCGGCTCGTTCCGGCCAGTGGGAGGGCTATATTCACGACAACGACAACCCCGACAACTTGTCCCTGTTGAACCCGCGATACTGCGAACTAACGGCCCTGCACACGATGTGGAAGACTTGCACAGCCGACATTCAGGGGCTGTACCACTATCGGCGTTACATCGGGAACAAGCCAGCAATTGACGAACTCGACGAACACGACCGCAACAGGTTTGAAGCCTTTATAGTTACTGCAGAGATAGTGGGCAAATCGATTACTGAGCAGGCAATAATCCGGGAACTTGAACACTCAGATATGATTGTTACCTCGCTTTTTCCTCCTGCACATATGCGCTATTTCACTGTGGGTGAGACGATGAAATTCTTTTACCTCCAGAAGGACATGGCCAAGCTCTGGCGAATCATGAGGGCCAATTACCCCGACTATGTGCCGAGCATGGTGCAAGTCCTCGACGCAGATAAGTACACCAGCTGCAACTTGTTCATAGCACGGCGTGAAGTTGTCGGTGAGTATTGTACGTGGCTGTTCGACGTTCTGGGCAGATTGGACGCAGAAACCTCTTACGACGGCTACGACAGCAAATACATACGGACAGTGGCCTATCTTGCGGAGGTTTTGCTGAACGTCTACATTCATAAGCACAACTTACGGTGCAGCTACTTCCACAAGAACCTAGTTACCGACATGACTAGACATAATGATTTGGCCTCACGGGACATCAAGCGTATTGTGAAGAATTTCCTGAAGGGTATACCTATGGTATCTAGGACAGTCTTCGCATTCAGGAACATGATCCGAGAAAGATTGTTCCGCAGAATGAGGGAGCTGGAAAAATTCCTGTCGTCATGCCGGGACCCAGAGGAGATAAGAAGCTACATGAGGTCATTCGGACTTAGGCGTGAGGGAAGTTTTCTCTATTGCAAGCTCAGGAAGGAGAAGCATATTGACCTGTTAATCTTTGTGCCGGATGATGAGGCCTCCGACTTTCTGCCGGAACTCACGGGAATCATCGCCAAGAGAGAAGCAGAAGGCCTGAGACGGAAGAAAACTTTCCTGTACAGAATAATTCTCAGCTCAAGGACTCCCGAACCCCTCAGAGAAGCCCTCAGAGAGTCAGGAGTCAGAATAATGGAGCATCAGTGAGAGCGTAAAAAGTTCTCGATTAACCTTCTTGCAATGCTGGCCCTGTCTGGAATATTCATCGCTCGTATTTCGTCAGGGCTGAACCATCCCGCGCGCTCAATCTCCGCACCGTCCGGCAAAACTTCCCCGGAGTCGTATTCAGCAGTGAACCCCAGCATCAAGCTGTTCGGGAACGGCCACACCTGAGACCCGAAATACTTTATCCCCTTGACCCTCACGCTGACCTCCTCGAGAATCTCACGACTCACAGCGTCCTCAAGGGACTCACCAGGCTCAACGAACCCAGCAATCACGCTGTACCTGTCCTCAGTCCACGCAGCATTGTGGGCCAAGAGCAGTTTTCCCTGACGCTCCACAGCCACAATCACCGCCGGAGACTGCGGAGAGTAATAGACCTTCCCGCAAGCCCTGCACACTCTGCCGTAATCGTGGGAGTTCGGGACGAGTTCACCACCGCAATACGGGCACACTCGGAAATTCCTGAACCAGTTAGCGAACATCCACGCCCCACCAGCAAGAGCGAACGCCTCACTTCCCGCCAAGTGCCATAACTCCCGAAGGCCGATAAGCTCCTCACCGTCCCTCAAGTTCACCTCCTCAGCGTCGAGCCATTGCGTCAGACTCCGCCAGTTGCCGGGGAAATCTGAAGTCTTCCTGATAGTCTTTATGCCCTCGTGGGAATTTATGTAGTCAGCACTGAAATCATGAATGCCATTCTTGACGAGAATTTTGCTGCCACAGAACACTAACATTTTTTAGCCTCCTCCTTTGTGGCTTATAATATACCTCAAAAATTTTCAGGTGATGAATAATTATGCTGACATTGAGTATTGCAGGGAAATCCCCCAAAGATGCAGCCTCAGCCATTCAGGAGGCACTAGCCAGCTGCGAAGATAACGAACTCAAGGTGTTAATTGACGGCCCAGCCCAAGCCGAAGAGGGCAGGAAGTTACTAGAGTCCTTAGGCTTCAGCAATATCCTTCCCGAAGACGACGACGGCCTGTTGTTCCTGACTGCCTCAAAAGTTCCCCCTCACGAAGACGCTCCCGAACCTCCCGCACCCGCACCGAAAGCCCCAACCGAAATTCGCACTGGCACAACGGGAGTGATAATCTCGTGCAGCACACAACGCTACAAGTCCGCATTCATGACTAGATTGCTTGCCTCATTCGTGAAGGCCAAGACCAAACCCGACGTTATAGCCCTTCTGGACTCTGCGGTGAAGTTCGCGGCGTATGACTCTCCGTCGTGCGACTGCCTCAAGAAGTTAGAGGCCGAAGGGGTGCAAGTGCTGGTGAGTGAGGGATGTGCTGACCGTCTGGGAATAACAGAGTCTCTCGGTGCGGGCCTGACTGAGGAGATCAGCGGCATCCTCGAGAGAATATTTGAGTGCGAAAAAGTCATAAGCCTATGATACTATTATTACGGTAAAAATTTTGCCTGACACGGAGGGAATTAACAATGTCATACAAGCTGGGAGAAGTAATCTTATCGCGCGACACAATCGCCAGACGCGTAAAGGAGCTGGCCTCAGAAATCGTTGCTGACAACGGCACAGATAACGGGCTGGTAGTCGTTGGAATTCTGACTGGAGCATCATTCTTCCTGACTGACTTAGTGCGTGAACTGCCCGAAGAACTTGACGCAAGGATAGACTTCATGTCAGTAGCGTCATACGGGGACGGCACCAAGACCAGCGGAGTTGTGAGGATCTTCCACGACCTCAAGTCCAGCATTGAGGGCAAGAACGTGATAATCGTTGAGGACATCGTGGACACCGGCCTCACACTGTCTCACCTTCTGGACATCCTCAAGAGCAGGAAGCCCGCCAGCCTCAAGGTATGCGTTCTTCTGGACAAGTACGAGCGCCGCCAGACCGAAGTCAAAGTGGACTACTGCGGGTTCAGGATACCCGATAAGTTCGTGGTTGGCTACGGCCTTGACTGTGCGGGAAAGTGGAGGCACCTCAAGGATATTAAGTACGTGGTTGAGGAATAAGTGTAGTATAATATTTTGCCAAATTACAAGGAAAGGTGTAGATAAGAATGCATGAAGTTGCTAT